>JBJMPB010000616.1:0-4739 GCA_045803455.1 Gemmatimonadales bacterium
ACTCACGCGGCGCAGGTCGCGGCCCTGGGACTCGAGATTCTCCGGGGCGCTTCCCCGGCGAGTCTTCCGATGCGCGAGCTGGCGGCCCAGGTCAATCTCTTCGATGCCCGCCAGCTCAGACGCTGGAAACTGGACCAGAAGCGACTCCCTCCAGGCAGCGTACTTGAAAACCAGGATTTCTCGGTCTGGGCGCTGTACCGCCCGTATATCATTGCGGTGATCGTGGTGCTGCTGACCGAGGGGGCGCTGATCGCCGGGCTGCTCCTGGCACGCGCGAGGCAACGGCGGGCCGAGGCCGAAGCCCGCCGACAGCGGGACGACTTGGCGCACGTTCTACGGGTAACGACGCTGGGCGAGATGACGAGCTCGCTGGTTCACGAGATCAGCCACCCGGTGGCCGCGCTCCTGCTGAACGCGCGCGCGGTGAGTCGCCTGGTGGCAGGCGGTCAGCCAAAGGATGTCGAGGCGGTTACAGAAGTGCTGGCGGACATCACGGCCGATGCCCAACACGCCTCTCTGGTCATCGACAGGCTGCGTGCACTGTTTCGCCGGGAGCGGGTGGAGCATTCTACTGTCGATGTAACAACCCTGATCAAGGACTCGGTGCGCCTGCTCCGCGCGGCAATGCTGGGGGAAGGAATCGACTTCCGACAGGAGCTGCGGGAAAACCTGCCGGCAGTGTCCGGCGATCCCGTGCAGCTGGAGCAGGTGCTGCTCAACGTCCTGATCAATGCCTGTGATGCCATCGGCGCCACGGCGAACGGCGCCCGAGTGATCACGATCAGGGCGCTGCAGCGAGGGGCCAACACGGCGGTCATCGAGGTCAGGGACACGGGCACCGGCCTCAAGGATATCACACTGGAGCACATCTTCGACCACTTCGTCAGCACCAAGCCGAAGGGTCTGGGCATGGGCCTCGCCATAAGCCGCTCGATCATCGAAGCCCACGGCGGCCGCATCTGGGCTACCGCGAACACCGACCGCGGTCTCACCGTGCATATCGAGTTGCCGTGCTTGCGGGAGCACCGCAGCGCTGCGAAAGCTAGCGTCGAGATGGGCTAGGCAGGCCGAAATTCAGCGAGAAGGGGCCACCGATTCTCGGTGACCCCTCGCCCTGCCGGCGAAAATTCCACTGCTCACGTAAAGCTAGGGGGTATAAGCCTGGTTTACGTCACCTGGGCCCGAGCCCTCCACGTCGGTTCCTCCGATCGCAAGGATGTGGGATTTCCCTTGCCACGTAACGCGCCCGACGGCGAGGTCGCCGCGCCCAGCTCCAGGCAATGAGGCTTTGGTTGTCCACCGATTGGTAACCGGATCGTACGCCTCCACCTGACCCTGTGGCTCCCCAGGGTCGACGCTGGCATTGCCTATCACGTAGAGCTTGTTCTGAAGGACTGCGGCGGCCATTCCGGCCCGGGCCGTCGGCATCGGGGCCAGCGTTGTCCACACGTTGGTCACCGGATCGTAGACGTCGAGCTTGTTGGTCGGCAGACCATTTTTACCCCTGCCGCCCGCGACGTAGAACTTCCCGTTGATCACGGCGCCGGCCCCGCTCACATGCGGATGAGGGCTCCAGGGGTAATCGGTCTCCCACGTGTTGGTAACCGGGTCATATTCATAGAGATAGGTCGAAACTCGACTGGGGCAGTACTGGCAGTATCCGCTGAGGACGTACAGCTTCCCATTGATCGCTCCGCTTATTCCCTGGGCGATCTTCCGGGGCATGTCGGCCTTTCTCGTCCACGTGTTTTGTCTTGGGTCGTAGACGTAGAGGCGGAGCGACGCCCCGCGGTGGCCATCCGGAGAGGTGAAGAACCCACCCGACAGGTACAGCTTACCGCCGATATTTGCGACGCCGTTGATTCCATCCAGCATGAAGGGTAGCCGGGCTCTCCTTGTCCATTTATCGGTCGCGAAGTTATAGGCCTCGACGGTCTTGACCGGGCCCGTGTTGGGATCGATCCCACCCATGGCGTAAAACACCGGCTGCCCCAAGGAATTGTTCGCCACCCCACCCGTAAGGAAGGACCGCGGCGTGGGCATAGGCGCCAGCGACCCCGGCCCACTGGCGGGGGTCCAGGTGTTGGAGGCGGCCGCTATTGACATGACGGGCAGCCCCACCGCCCCATCGTTGGGTCTCGTAAGCCCAGTCTCGTCTGCGCAGGAAGCGAGCAAGAGCATGGCCGGGATGAGCGGCAGGTACAGTCGGCGGCGGTTCATGGGATCCCCCTGGGTGGACTGAGCGAGCGGTCCGGCGGATCGCTCGCTGCTCATGATGTTGCGCTCAGGTCAAGGGGATATCAAGCAGACCCGAACATATCTTTGCACACGCCCACTTGGGGCGGGCGGTGGAACTCGCTAACTTCTAGTCTCGTTGTACTTTCGGGGCGGTAGCTCAGCTGGGAGAGCACCTGCTTTGCAAGCAGGGGGTCGCCGGTTCGATCCCGGTCCGCTCCATTCACTTCAAGATCACCCCAGCCTTATGACATCCGTCCAAATCAGTACCCCCTAATCGCCTATCCTGGAATGATGAGGGATGCCCACGCTTCGAACGTGGACCTCGTCCTTTTGCTGGTTGTGCCCCCCGGTACTCAGTGGTTACTTGGGGCTAAGGGTCTTTTGCTCAAAGCAGGTTTGTATGTCAGATGCGGATCCTCAGGCCCCCGAGATCTCCGGGGCAACTTTGCTCGTGGTGGACGATGATCCGTCCTTCCGCCGAGCACTGCGGAGACTGCTGGAGTTGGAGCACATCTCCGTCGTCGAAGCCGACGACGGCGAACAGGCTATTCGCGTGATCGAGCATGACCAGGCCAATCTGCTGGATGCGGTCCTGACCGACGTGTCGATGCAAGCCGTGTCCGGCCCCGAATTGATCGCGGTGCTCCGGGAGTACCGCCCTGCATTGCCGATCGTGGCCATGTCAGCATGGGACCCAGTCCTACCCGGCCTTCCCCCGGTGCCCTTTCTGCACAAGCCATTCGAGCTAGAGGAACTGATCGAAAAGCTCGGACCGCTGGTCCTCACGCCCGACGCGATCCGGCGGCGAGCACGGCAAATGCGCGCGGATGCGGCCGAATCTCGTGCATTGGCCGAACGGCAACGGCAGATAGCAAGAGAACACCGGGTCAAGACCGGTGAGCTCATGAGGACCTTTTTGGAGCTCCGCGAGAGGATAAAGCGGCGCTGATCTCGGGAACGGGAGAAGTGGCGCGGCCCACGTGGCTGCAGGCTCCCCCCCTCGTCCGGCCCGGCCGATCCCGCCCCTGCGAATTTGAAGCTGGTAGGTGCGGGTGACTCGTTCAACACGCCGCGAAGCCTGCCTCAAGCCTGAGTTTGCTCACTTATATCCACCCCTCAAAGCGGGTGAATGGGAGTCGGCGCCTGTCATGGCGGAGAAGCTGGTCTCTTGGCTACTGCAGACCAAGAGCCATGGCTATGTATCGTCAGAGCGGGTTTTGCGTCCTGAGCACTTCGACTTTAGGGGTGGACCTAGCAGTGCACCTGAATAGCAGGATCCGCTTGGTGCGGCTGAGGCCTGAGTTTGCCGCTCTCTATCCGGGTCTCGATCCGGGAGTGTGGGAGAGCGCGACCGAGCTGGCAGCGCGGCTATTGGCTCAGCACGTGATCCAGCCGAGCCCGGGGTGATGCTCAGCAACCGGATACTGCCAGATGAAGATTTTGAGTTTCAGGGAGGCCTGCCCCGGGGTCCTCAATCGCGAATACGCTCCCGTAGAAGCGAGTAGCGGCTCATCTGTGGAGAAGCATCACCGGAGACTCCACTACTTGCTCAGCTTTGACTCTAGTGTCACCCTCGTCCCGTTTTGAAGTACAACGAAGCGCTGCCCGGGTTCTCTCCTATCCGTTGAGCAACCCTGAGCTCCTCGTTATGCCGCGACTAGTCCTCAGTGAACTCGTCGGCCAGAGATCGCGACACCAGCCTTTGGGCAGGCAGTCTCAGTTGACGAGAGTGTTGACGGTAGCGGTGACATCGAAACTCAGCGTTCGAGGCGGGTCTCGCGGACGGAGTTGAACGCGTAGCCCCTACAGCTCCACCTGGCGGAGCTATTCACTGGGGGTGGCCTTCAGCAGCCGCCCTATTCAGGCGGAAGAGTGGCCGGGACGGGCTGGCGGGAGTGCCCTACTGGCGGCAGCCGCCCTTCCGAACGGCGAATCTGTTGGATTATCTCGCAACAGCATCAGCTCGAACCCCAATTCCTGGCCGAAATTTTGGCGGCGAAGCCGGCCCTATCGTCCCCGCTAATTTGGCGGCACGGGGACTCTGACCTTTCCGACCCTCGAATCGTCATTTGTGCGGACGAGCAGAGTGGACGGAGGGTATACGTGGATGCCGCTTTGGAGTGAAGTCATCGCGCATTTCTTCCCAAAAAGCTTCCCAGATGCGCAAGGAGCCTCCAGTATGGAGGCCCTAAGTTCATGTGGCTCAGAGAGGCGCCGGTCGGAATCGAACCGACGAACCGAGGTTTTGCAGTTCTCCGAGAGCTTTTGCGGGGGTTCGCATTCGTTCCGAATCTCTGACGCCGGGCGGCTCTTAGCTCCTTCGGTCATCACTCTCGATTCGCGACTTCTTGCATCCTTTTCGGCTGAACCTTCCCAAGATCTTCCCAGTGCGGGAACTCCCTAACGAGGGACGAGTGGGCCCACCATTTTCGCAGCCGCTCGATTTCACGCACCGGCGGTTCGCCAAAGTGCCGCTTCTATAGCTTTGCGACCCTACTTTT
>JBJMPB010000649.1:0-3430 GCA_045803455.1 Gemmatimonadales bacterium
CGATGTCGCGCTCTGGCATCACACCGGACACAACCCCCTTGAGCTGCTCTGCCGGGTCGAGCCGGCACGCCTGGCCGCCTGCGCCAGCGACAGTGACTTTCTGCGGCGTTACGACGCGGTCATGCAGCGCATGGAGCACGAGGCAGATCACAGCGATACCTGGTTTGCCCGGAACTATCCCGACCTGAACGGGCGGCCCGTCGCCTACTTCTGCGCCGAGTTCGGGCTCCACAACTCGGTGCCGATCTACTCGGGCGGTCTCGGTGTGCTGGCCGGCGACCACTGCAAATCCGCCAGTGACCTCGGCGTTCCCCTCGTCGGCGTAGGGCTGTTCTACCGCAAGGGCTACTTCGATCAGCGGTTGAGCCTGGAAGGGTGGCAGGAGGACAGCGACGAAGAGTACGACGTGAGCGCTACTCCTCTGGTCCCGGTGATGGGACCGAGCCGGCAAGCCTGGCTCACGACGGTGCAAACCTCGGGACGGCCGGTGCACGTGCGGGCCTGGCAAGTCATGGTGGGACGGGTCCCTATCTACCTGCTCGACACGAACCTCGATGCCAACCATCCCGACGATCGCGGGTTGATGAACAAACTCTACGCCGGTGGGCCTGAGCTCCGAGTGCGGCAGGAGTGGATCCTGGGTGTGGGCGGCGTCCGGGTACTTCGGGCTATGGGCATCGATCCAGGCGTGTGGCATGCCAACGAGGGTCACGCGGGGTTCATGTTTATCGAGCGACTGCGGGAGCTGATCGTCTCCGGTACCCCACTGGATCAGGCGATCCAGCAGGTTCGCGCGCAAAGTGTATTCACCACTCACACCCCGGTGCCGGCGGGGCACGATGCGTTCCCTGCCGACCAGCTCGAGGCCTGCACCGGTCCGGTCTGGGAAGAGATGGGCATCAGCCGGGAGCAGCTGCTGGGCCTGGGAGCGCATCCGGGTCATACCAATCAGTTCCATATGACCGCGGTCGCCATGCGACTCTCGGCCCGGGTGAACGGCGTGTCGCGGCGGCATGGCCAGGTCACTCGCAACTTGTGGCGCGATCTCTGGCCCAACCGGCCGTGGGAGGCGGTTCCGGTTACCCACGTAACCAACGGCGTGCACCTCGCCACCTGGATGGCGAGTCCGCTCATGGCACTCCTGGACGAACATCTAGGCCCCGATTGGGGAGACCGGTTGGAGGAGTCAAGCTTCTGGGATCAGGTCCTGACGCTCGATCATGCCCAGCTCTGGGAAGCTCACCTGAAGCAGAAGAGGGCGCTGGCTAACTTCATTCGGGAGGACACCAGGCGGCGCTTTGCCGGCCAGCTCAAGGAAGCCTCGCAGGTGGTGGGCGCGGGAACGCTGCTCGATCCAATGGCCTTCACCATAGGCTTTGCCCGCCGGTTTGCCACCTATAAGCGGGCCAACCTGATCTTCCGTGAAATCGATCGGTTGCGCCGGCTGCTGGTGGACCCATGGCGGCCAGTGCAGATCATCTTCGCCGGCAAGGCCCATCCGGCTGATAATCCGGGGAAGGAAGTCCTGCAGAGCGTCTATCAGTTCACCCGGGATCCGGCGTTCGAGGGGCGGGTGGCTTTCCTGGAAGATTACGACATGCACCTGGCTCACCTGCTGGTGCAGGGAGTGGATCTCTGGCTCAATCTTCCGCGGGTTCCTCTCGAGGCCTCTGGCACCAGTGGAATGAAAGCGGCGTTGAATGGGGTGCCTCAGCTGAGTACGCTGGACGGCTGGTGGCAGGAAGGCTATGACGGCTTGAGCGGGTGGGCGATCACTCCGGCGGCAGAAGGCATCGATGCCGATGCGGCCGATGCCGAAGACTTCTACCGGCTGCTGGAGGAACAGGTGGTGCCGCTCTACTACACCCGCAACGCCAACGGCGTCCCGCTCGGCTGGGTGGAAAAAATGCGCCACGCGCTGCGGCTCGCGGGCAGCCGATTTACGGCGCGACGGATGATGCGAGAGTACGTGCAGGAGTACTACGCTCCGGCAATTCAGGGGGAGGCGTCAGGCGACGACCCACCCACGGCATGAGACGAATGGGATGGCGACGATGCGTGAGCCGGACCGGGGGGTAGCCGGGTCCGCCCCGCCGCTCCGCACGGCCGCCGGTCAGCCGGTCTCCGTAGTGCACGTGACGGCAGAGTATTACCCATACGCCCGGACCGGTGGTCTGGCCGAAGCGGTAAGCGGTCTCGCCAGGTTCCAGCGCGCCGCCGGATTGAACGTCGCCGCCATTCTTCCTCTCTATCGCACCGTCCGTGATGTCGATCCCGACCTCGAGCCGGTCGGGCAGCCCTTCATGGTTCCGATGGGCACCCACAGCGAAGAGGCGCGGGTGTTCCGGGTGTCCGGCGCCAGCGCCGGACCCCAGGTCTTCTTCATCGAGCACCTGGATTACTTCAACCGACACGGGATCTACGGCGAAAACGCAGTCGACTACCTGGACAACGCCCGGCGCTTCGCGTTCTTCGCGCTAGCGGCGGTAACCGCGCTGCCTCGGCTGGTACCCGGAGCAGTACTCCTGCACGCCCATGACTGGCATACTGCGCTGGCGCTGATCTATCTCCGGACGCTCCTGAAGGATCGATTCAGCGCGCCGGTCACCGGAGTGCTCTCGGTCCACAATCCAGGCTATCAGGGGCACTTTCCGCCTGACGTGATGCCGCAGATCGGACTTCCCTGGGAGCTGTACAACTGGCAGCAGCTGGAATGGTACGGCAAAGTCAACTTTCTCAAGGGCGGTATCGCCTTCGCCGATTTTGTCACCACCGTAAGTCCCACCCAGGCCGAGGAGCTCCGGACACCGGGCGGAGGTTTCGGCTTGCATGAGGCATTCATCTGGCTAGCCGATCGACTGGTGGGAGTCCTCAACGGTATCGATCAGCATACGTGGAATCCGGCCAACGACCCGCAGATCACCGCCCAATATTCGCCCGAGAAATTGGAGGGAAAGCGCCGCTGTAAGGCCGCGCTGCAGCGATCCTTCGGACTGCCGCAACGGCGAAAGGTTCCCCTGTTCGGAATGACCGGTCGCATGGTCACCCAGAAAGGGCTCGACCTGATACTTCAGAGTCACGAGCTGCTGGAGACGGATGCACAGTTCGTGTTCCTCGGCAGCGGTGAACAGAAGTATGAGACCGCGCTGGTGGAGCTGGCCTCCTCGGCACCGGACCGCGTTGGAGTACAGCTCGACTTTACCGACCGGCTGGAACACCGGCTCATGGCCGGAGCCGACATCTTCCTGATGCAATCACTGTACGAGCACTGCGGTCTCACCCAGATGCGGGCTCAACGCTACGGTTCCCCGCCAATAGTGCGACACGTGGGCGGTTTGGCCGATACGGTGGACGATTCTGTGACGGGGTTCGCTTTCGACCCGTACACGCCGGAAGCTTTCCAAGAGGCTACCTTTCGCGCGCTGGACTG
>JBJMPB010000664.1:0-3232 GCA_045803455.1 Gemmatimonadales bacterium
AGCGCCATGCGCGCCGCCTTGAACAGCGGGCCGATGACGCCGGTGGCGGGCGTGCGCAGGGTCATCTGCCGCCCATCCTTGCTGATGGCCACCTCTTGGAGACGGTCAAAGCGGGCAAGCGGCGCTTGAGCGCCAACTCCACGAGGACCGTACACCGCGCAGCTTCCAACCTCAACGGCCGAACAGAAGGGAGTAGGCTGGTTTGAGCTGGCGGGCGCAGCTGCACGCCCTCATCCCGCGGCTGCGAGGCGGATTATCTTGTGTTGGAGGAGAAGCGCTTGGATCAGATCCACGGCAAGATCGACGGTCCCTGACGCTTGAGCGGCACACGTCCCTGCATGGCATGGTGATGGGCGACGTGACCGTGCCGGCGGGCATCCGCCTGGACCATCACGGCCTGATCACGGGCGACCTCGTGGTCGAAGCCACGGGCGCCGCTGTCGTCCACGGCATGGTCGCTGGCGCGGTGATCAACACCGGCGGCACCGTTCAAGTGTTCGGACGCGTCGGCGCGATCTCGGATCAGGGTGGGCGCGAGACCTACGTCGCGCCCGCGGCGAAGGTCGGGCAATGAGCCAAGCGGTCACGGACCCCTGCGGTGCGCATAGCCTCTGATCGGATGTTACCATGGGGACGCTGCGACCTTGGCCTTGGTTAGTCGCCGGTTTGGCCGCTCGGAATGGTACTCTTTTGAGGTCCTTTGGCCCGCCTGCCATCCAGCCACTTGGTCAGCTCGGTTCGGTCTGGCTGAACAGGGGCGACGTGCGCTGTGGCCTCACGCCTGTGAGCAAGAGCCGCAAGCTCCTCGCGGGTGGACACCAGCTTGGCTTCGAGCTGGGTGAGATCCCCGACTGCCTCCTGCTGCTGCTTCCGCTCGGCCAGGAGCTGCTCCTGACTGGCTTTCAGTTGGGCCAGCTCGACGCGCAAGTCCGCGAACGCGCCCCAGCCCACCAAGGCCAGGGAGCACAGAGCAAGACTGAGCACCCTGTAGGCCTTCAGCCGGCGTGGCATGTCCATCCGAACCATCCGCCTCAGGAGCATGACAGGTTCTCCGGCCTCTCAGGTGGGTCCCCGCGCTCGGCGCGATGTCCAGGGCCGCCGCGTTCCTGGGCGACCGCACGTTGGCCGTCCTCGCTTGCGAGCCAGCGCAAGGCCGCCGACTGGGTGGGAAACTCGCGTGCGATCAGGCGCGGGCTCAAGCGGCCGCGGACTGGGACAACGACCCGCCACGCCTTTCGGAGCTTGGCGACGTAGGCGGGCGGGTGCGGAGCACGCGGAACAGCCACCCGCACAAGCGGCTCGGGCCGCAGCACGCTGTTCATTCGAGTTGACGCTGGGAGTGACAGGTCCGGGCGCGACGCCATGGCGATTTTCCTCAGCAGAGGGCACAGCAAAAATCGCGCGATCCGGTTAATGCCGGCCCAACAGGGATGGTTAGCTCCTCGATTTTCGGGAGCGCGCTTGGCGCGTGGAGCGCCGTCTGCCCCTCGCTGGCTTGCTACATCCAATCACGGCAGACCAGCGCAATGGGACCGGACTTGGGCTGCCGAAGAGCAGGGGCCCGGAGGACGCGGCCATAACCAACACGGAAGTGCATCCGCGAGAAGAGCCGAATGAGATGATCCGGCACGCACCCACGACCACTGCCGTCCCTGTCACGCATAGGAGCCGGTCCGCTGCTGGACCTCCGCGTGCAGCATCTCACGGTCAGCCCTTCGGTGTTCGGCTTCCACGGCTGCAAAGGCGGACTGCAAGGCCGCAAGGTCACGGACCTGCAAGTCGGTGATCCGCTCGGGGTTGGCCGCCATAGCTTGCACGAGAGCGGCGCGCCTGGCGCAAAGCTGTTTGATGAGAGCGAGGTAATCCGCCATCTCTGCAGGTGCTCTGATGTCTGCCATGCCGCCCTCCACTGAAGAATTGTGCTCGCCCGAGGTGAACGCGCGTTGCAGGCAAGTGTGCCGGATGCCCCCGCCGTGAGCGATGAGCAATCACCGATCCAGCACGCGCTGGTCCTTCGCGGACGAAACCAACACGCGTCGGTTCTACGCTTTGCTGATCGAGCGCGACCTGTTCGGACGCGTGGTGCTCATTCGGCGCTGGGGCCGGATCGGAACGCGCGGTCGGGAGCGGTCTGAAGAGCATGCCAGTGAGGCCGACGCGGCGGCTGCGATGGCTCGCCGGTCCCGCCGCCGACCGTGAAGTGCCCGGTGCGCTCGTCGTAGCCATCGTGAATGCGAAACTGAAGAACCGCCTCGAACCCCGAACCGATGCCGCCGACCAGAATGGGATTGCCGACCAGATCGAACGGCTTGGGTTGCTGGATCTCGTTCGCCACCTGCCTCGACATCGAGACCGTGCCGGATCGCGACCTGATCCCGGACTGGGGGGAGAAGTGGAGCCTACGGAACGGCGCACACGCCTCTCGTCGGCATGGCATCAGGCTTGCCTGGCCGTTGCTGCCCGCTTTGGGCGTTTCCTCCCTAGCCTTGGGCCGCCTTCGTGGGCGGCCCCTTTTTTGAGGGGGGCCAAAATTCGATCCTTGCCCAGGCCGCCAGTTATAAAACTCAGCGTCGGCGCAGCGGAACCGACCGAGGAAGAACAGTGATGGCGGGCGAGAGCAAGGCTGATCGGTGCGTCGGCCGCGATTACAAGCTTACTGCTAACGCGCATCCGGGCCTGAGATTGAGCGAGGCGCTGGACGGCGACGGCGCGCTGATCCTGAAGCGCGCGTGTGTCCTTGGGCTGGAAGGGATCGTGTCGAAGCGACGGGATGCGCCCTACCGTTCGGGTCGCAGCCGGACGTGGCTGAAGGTCAAGTGCGAGCACTACCACAGGCCGCGATGAGCCGCGTCGAGCGCGTATTTGGGGGAAAGCTGATGGCGAGCGAGCGATCAGTTGGTGTGGTCTGGTCAGAGGAGACGGAGAACGGCGTCGTCCTCCACATGCGGGTCGGCACGGGCGCAGACGTGATGCTCACCCTGCCGAATGCCGCCGTGGCTGCACAAGCCGAAGCGCAACTTCGCTCGGTCCTTGCCATGCGATGGGCCTTTGCGCGCCGCCTTGGCTGAGGCCATTCAGAGCGGCGAGGCTCCCCTGTGCACCCTCGAGAGCTGCATGGGCATGGCCCGGAGCCGGGCCAGCGACGAGGCTGCTGCAGAGTACCGACAGCGCTTCCTACGCCGCTGAGTAACGCGACCCGTAGAGGTCGTGCAAAACAAAGCCCCTGGACGCG
>JBJMPB010000505.1:0-4851 GCA_045803455.1 Gemmatimonadales bacterium
CCTGGCCCAGGCTTTTCCTCAGGTGAGGTTCATCGCCATGGGTCAGGCGCGCACGGCTGAGCTGACCGAGATGTTACACCGGCAGTACGGCGGTCTTCCCAACCTGGAGCTGGAGGGCTTCGTCGATCAGTTCTCCTCAACCCGGTTTCAGGAGATTCTCGCTCAGAGCTGGATTCTGGTGAATACCGCGCTGCGGGAAGGACTACCCCGCTCATTTCTGGAGGCGGCTGCCTTCAAATGCGCCATTCTCAGCCGAGTCGACCCTGACGGGTTCGCTTCGCGCTTCGGCTACCGGGTAGAGGAGGACGATTTTGCCGGGGGCTTGCGCCAGCTGCTGCAGAACGATGCCTGGCGGCGAAAGGGACAGGACGCGCACGCGTATGTGTCGGAGAAGTATGGGTTCGACGCAGCGATCGCCCAGCATCTCGAGGCCTACCGGCGGCTCGCCCGATCCGCAGCATTATATTCCCAGCCTAGTCACTGACTCTCTTCGAGGCACGAATGGCCACCGCCACAGGCACGTCGCAGTTCACCGGGGTCGACTTTCTCAACTTCGACGCTCTGCTCTCCGAGGAGGAGCGTGCGGTACGCGACACCGTGCGGAGCTGGGTAGACGAGAACCTGATTCCTATCATTGGCCAGGCGTATGTCGAGGGAAAGTTTCCCAAACAGCTGATCCCCGGTATGGCGGAGCTGGGCCTCTTCGGCGCCAACCTTCCCGAGGAGTACGGCTGCGCCGGTCTGAATAACGTGGCCTATGGCCTGATCATGCAGGAGCTGGAGCGGGGCGACAGCGGGATTCGCTCATTCGCGTCGGTCCAGGGCGCGCTGGTCATGTACCCGATCTATGCCTTCGGTAGCGACGAGCAGAAGCAGCACTGGCTCCCCTTGCTTGCTTCCGGACAGGAGATCGGCTGCTTTGGTCTGACGGAGCCGGACTACGGCTCCAATCCAGGCGGCATGGTCACCACCGCGCGGGAGACCCGGGATGGCTGGATCCTGAACGGCACCAAGATGTGGATCACCAACGGCTCTCAGGCAACCGTCTCGATTATCTGGGCCAAGACCGGCGATCTGAAAGATGCCAAATCAATTCGCGGATTCATTGTTCCCACCGACAGCAAGGGCTACGCTGGCCGGGACCAGAAGGGGAAGTTGTCGCTTCGGGCCTCCGATACCAGTGAGATCCATCTCCAGGACGTGCAGCTGCCCAAGGACGCCATCCTCCCGAAGTCAGGCGGCCTGAAGAGCCCGCTGATGTGCCTGACCCAGGCTCGATACGGAATTGCCTGGGGAGCCATCGGCGCCGCCATGGCCTGCTACGACGAGGCGCTGCGCTACTCCGGGCAGCGAATCATGTTCGACAAGCCGATTGGGGCCACGCAGATCCAGCAGGTTCGCCTGGTGGAGATGCTCACCGAGATCACCAAGGCCCAGTTCATGACGTTGCAGCTCGGCAAGCTGAAGGATGCCGGCACCATGACGCCGTATCAGGTGTCTCTCTGCAAGCGGAATAACGTGAACATGGCGTGCGAATGCGCCCGAGAGGCCCGCCGGCTGCTGGGGGCCAACGGGATCCTCGCCGAGTACCATTCGATGCGCCACATGGCCAATCTGGAATCGGTCTATACCTATGAGGGAACCCACGATATGCATTCCCTCATCGTGGGTGAGGCCATCACCGGGCACGCCGCTTACACGTGACCTTCGTCACGGCTATTTGACTCCTAAGTGACGACCCTGTAGGGGCGTTGAGACCTCTACAGGAGTTCAGCAATGGCAAATCGGGTCACCGTGTGGTGGCAGGGTGAGGAATACGACGCGGTCCGGCAGAACGGAGCTGCCGCCGAGGCGAATACAGGTTCGACCTGGCAGTTGCTGCACGAGGGAGCACCCCTGACTAGCTTTGCGGCCGAGCCGGGAGAGGCTCCCGCATCGGTCAAGGACAAAATACTGGGATGGCTGGAGGCCAACCGGAGCCGACCGGCCATGGACGTGGGAAGGCAGTGAGTCCTTCGCCGAGTGTCATTCCAAAGCCCCCCGGCGCGCCGCTCGGGGGGCTTTCCTTAGCTATGAGCGCCGTTCAACCATCGTGATGCCCCTGACGCAGTCACTCCTCAACCAGTCTTCATGCGATTCCCCAGCACGTTCTTGATCCTTTCGCTCGTCCTGCTGGCTGTTCCATCACCGGGGAATGCCCAGCAGACGGACACGACGCGCACCGACACCACCCGTACCGACACAACCCGAGTCACCCAGCTGAAGACGATCGAGGTGACCAGCTCCATCGCCCCGACAGCGGGACCTACCATTGGCTCTGGCATTCCAGCCCGAATCTCGACCGTAACCGGCGCCGCCATCGATGCCTGGGAACCTCGGCTGCTGGCCGATGCGCTCGCGACCCAACCCGGCATCTCGCTGTACGATGATCTCGGCTCGCCGTTCAAGCTCAACCTCAGCACCCGGGGCTTCAACGTCGGCCCTGTGGTCGGATTGCCGCCTGGAGTGTCGGTGTTTCTCGACGGAGTACGCCAGAACGAGCCCGACGCAGCCGAGGTCAACTTCGATCTGCTCCCGATGGAGCACGTGCAACGGGTGGAGCTTCTCAGCGGCTCGGGATCGTTGCTCGGGCCTAATTCACTGGGCGGCGCCATCAATCTGATTACCCGGCGAGGCTCGGGCCCCATGGAGGGAGAGGCCGAGGTCTCCGGCGGCTCCTACGGCTCATACTCGGGAGAGGCGTCGATCGCCGGCTTGAGCGGAGGCGGCTGGGACTACTATCTCGCCGGGGGCTACGAAAATGAAGATGGATGGCGTCAGGCCACCAACGCGGAAAACCTGAACGGCTTTCTCAACCTTGGCCGGCGAGGCCCGGATCACGGCTTCAGCCTGCAGGCTTTCGGAGCCGAGTCCCGGGCTGAAACCGCGGGCTCGCTGCCGGAAAGCATCTTCGACACCGCACCCAACACGAACTTTACGATTGGTGACTTCGAAGACCTCGATCAGCTCCAGGCCTCACTCTCCGGCTATACCCGTCTGGGGCGCAGCCGGGCCGCCTTTACCGGATACATCAGGCGCACCACGGCCGAACGTTTCAATGTCAATCAGTTCCCCGATAACAATGTTCGAAGCTTCACCACCAATCGGACGATTGGGGGAAACCTGGACTGGCGCTGGAGCACCCCCCGACCCAATGGGAACTTCTCTCTTCGATTGGGCGCGGATGGGGGAGCGAACCAGGTCCACATCCAGCTGCTGGAGGAGACCCCAAGCGTTCCTTCGACCAGTGATCTCACCACTGATGTGCAGAGCCCGAGCTACGATGTTGCCGGCTACGCTCTGGCCGATCTGCGAATCAACGAGGTGACCTTCTCCGGAGGACTGCGGTTCGATTACATCCACATTCCTTTTCAGGACCAGCTCGATCCCTCGGCCGATACCACGAGCGATTTTACCCGATTGAGTCCCCGGGGTGGCTTGAGCTTCGACCTTGCTCCCGGCGCTTCGGCCTATCTGTCGGTAGGGCAGAGCTTCCGGGCCCCGGCCATTCTGGAGCTGGCCTGCGCCGATGAGACTGCCGCGTGTCCGCTGCCTTTTGCCCTCGGCGATGATCCGCCGCTCGACCCGGTGGTGGGAACCACATTTGAGATCGGCGGCCAGTGGGTCCACGGCCCCGCAATTTTCAACGCCTCGCTGTATCGCACCAACGTACAAGACGACATCTCGTTCATTCAGTCGGAGGACGCCGTGTTCGAGGGGTTTTTCGATAACATCGGCACCACCCGGCGCGAGGGGATCGAGCTGTCGGTGCAGGTCATCCCCAGCGAGCGGGTTTCGTTATACGCGAACTACGGCTTCACCCGGGCCACGTTCCGCGACCCTGCCGAACTTTTCAGCATCCGGGCCGACAGTGGCTTCGCCGGAGCTCCACTCTCAGGTTCCAATGCGGTTGCTGAGGGAGATCGGCTGCCTCTGGTACCAGACCACCAGGTGAAGTTTGGCGGGCTGTATACCACCCCCTCCGGCTTTCAATTCGGGCTGGACGGCCGCTTCATCGGACGGCAATGGCTCCGGGGTGATGAAGCCAACGAGACCTCTCCGCTGGGTGCGTACTTCGTGGGCAATCTCCGCCTTGGCTTCAGCCGCGCCCGCTGGGAGGTCTCGGCCATTGCCAGCAACGTCCTCAACTCCCATGAGCCGATCTTCGGGACCTTCAATGAGAACCGTCAGACAGGCGAGCTTGAGCGGTTCCTCACTCCCCTCAACGCCCGCTCCATCAAGCTGGTCGTCCGCCGGTCGTTTGGCGGAGACGCTCAGTAGCCATTCGATCAAAAGCCAGTTGGAGCCGTGACCGCAATCACCGACCCTTGCGGGTAGCGCCCTCATCGTGTTGGCGGGTTAACAGACGAACCAATTGCGGTGGAGGCGCACTATGCAGGCTACAGCGGTCGCGGTCCCGGTGCGGGACACCGGCGACGCGTTGAAGGCATCGCTCACCGGAGCGCTCAACACAGTTTTCGCAGCCATTCCCCGGATCATCGGCTTTGCAGTCGTTCTCATCATCGGCTGGATCATCTCGTCGCTGTTGGCCCGCGGGGTTCAGGCCCTGTTGCATGCGGTGAGATTCAACGATCTGGCTCGCCGCGCCGGCCTCGCCGACTTCGTGCACAAGATGGGAGTCAAAGACGACTCGTCTGCCGTGCTGGCGGGAATCGTCAAGTGGTTTGTCCGGCTGATCACGCTGGTGGTGGCCTTTGACACCCTCGGTCTCCCGGCGGTGTCGAACGTGCTCCAGCAGTTGCTGTTGTGGCTGCCGAACCTCGTGGTTGCCCTGGTGGTGCTGGTAATCGG
>JBJMPB010000098.1:0-10879 GCA_045803455.1 Gemmatimonadales bacterium
TCGGGAGCGGCAAGATCTCTCAGCCTTGTGAAAAAAAGCACAAAGTGCTATACATGGGGCTGGACGCATAAAAATACAGCGGGCGGTGCCGGGTGCAGCGCCTGCTAATGTAGTCAGATCCGGCGGAGGCGTCGCGCTGCCGCCCAGTCCTTTCTTTCAGCCGCGAGGGTGCCCGCATGGCCGGTCGCAATTTCCTCTTCGTCCCGGGTCCCACGAACACGCCCGACCGCGTCCTCCGCGCCATGCACGTTGCGATGGAGGATCACCGGTCGTCCGATTTCCCGAAGCTCGCGGTCCCGGTGCTGCAGGACCTCAAGAAGATCTTCAAGACCACGACGGGCCAGGCCTACATTTTCCCGGCGAGCGGCACGGGCGCGTGGGAGGCCTCGCTCTCGAATACCCTGAGCCCGGGCGACCGCGTCATCGCGGCGCGCTTCGGCCAGTTCAGCCACCTCTGGATCGACATGGCGCAGCGGCTGGGGCTTCGGGTCGACATCCTCGACACCGAGTGGGGTGAGGGCGCCCCCATCGAGCGCTACCAGGAGGCGCTCGCGGCCGACAAGGCGCACGAGATCAAGGCGGTGCTCTTCACCCACAACGAGACCGCCACCGGCGTCACCAGCGACGTGGCGGGAATTCGCCGCGCGCTGAATGAGACCAGGCATCCGGCACTGCTCATGGTCGACGGCGTGAGCTCCATCGCGAGTATCGACTTCCGAATGGACGAGTGGGGTGTGGACCTGGCCGTTACCGGGTCCCAGAAGGGCTTCATGCTGCCGGCCGGCCTTGGCATTGTCTGCGTCAGCCAGAAAGCGCTCAGTCTGTACGAGCAAGCCAGGCTGCCCCGGGTGTTCTTCGATTTTGGCGACATGAGAAAAGCCAATGCTACCGGCTACTTCCCCTACACGCCGTCGATTCCCATGCTGTATGGCCTCAAGGAATCGGTTGCCATGCTGCTAGAGGAAGGGCTGGAGAATGTCTATGCCCGGCATCATCGTCTGGCAGAAGGGACGCGCCTCGCGGTGAAGGCATGGGGCCTGGAGCTTTGTGCCCGGGCGCCCCAGTGGAACTCCGACACGGTCACCGCGATCATGGTTCCCATGGGGATCAATGGCGCCGAGGTAATCGATGTAGCCTATCGGCGCTACAATCTGGCCCTGGGTGCCGGACTCGCTCGCATGGCCGGCAGACTCTTCCGGATCGGACATCTCGGTGATCTGAACGAGTTGATGTTGCTGGGCGCGCTAGCCGGGGCAGAGATGGCTATGCGAGACGTTGGCATGAAGGTAACTCCCGGCAGCGGAGTGGCCGCTGCGCAGGAATACTGGCGAAGCACGTCGGCTCCCTTATCCAAACGGGAACTTCCGCCCCGGGCTCCAGAGGCGCAGCCCGCCTCAGCCGGACCTAAGAAGGTCACGGTCGGCGCGGCGCGATGAGCCACACCCGTTACGAGCCGGCACGGGCCCGGCTTCAGCGCAGCGAGCTGGCGGTGCCCGGCTCCCAGCCGGGAATGTTTCGCAAGGCCCTGGAGAGCGAGGCCGACTACGTCTTCCTCGATCTGGAAGATGCCGTGGCCCCAGCTGACAAGGCACAGGCCCGGCTCAACGTCATAGCGGCGCTGCAGGAGCACGACTGGAGGGAGCGGGGAAAAACGGTTGCGGTGCGGATCAACGGCATCGATACCCACTATATGTATCGGGACGTGGTGGATGTCGTAGAGCAGGCCGGCGACCGGCTGGATATCGTGCTCATTCCGAAGGTAGGTGTGCCGGCCGACGTTTATCTGGTGGACGCACTCCTGACCCAGATCGAAGAGGCGAAGGGTATCGAGCAAAGGATCGGGATCGATGTGCTGATCGAGACCGCTCTGGGCATGGCCAACGTGGAGACCATCGCGCAATCGAGCCGGCGGCTCGAGGCCATGCACTTTGGTGTAGCCGACTACGCCGCCAGCTGCCGCGCCCGCACGGTGAACATCGGCGGTCTGAACCCCGATTACCCCGGGGACCAGTGGCATGCGGCGCTGTCTCGAATGATCGTGGCCTGCCGAGCGTACGGGCTTCGCGCAATCGACGGACCTTTTGGAGACTTCAAGGATCCGGATGGCTATACCCTTGCCGCTCGGCGCGGAGCCGCCCTCGGCATCGAGGGAAAGTGGGCGATTCATCCGTCCCAGATTGCGCTGGCCAACGAGGTGTTCACTCCGCCTGCCAAGGAGGTAGAACGGGCTCGGCGCATTCTGGACGCGCTGGAGCAGGCGGCCCGCGAGGGTCGCGGCGCGGCCCAGCTCGATGGGCGGATGATCGACGCGGCGTCGGCCCGGATGGCGCGCGTGGTAGTGGAGATGAATGAAGCGATCAGCCAGAGGTCAGGAGTCGGGAGTCGGGTGTCGGGAGTGGGGATCTCCGGAGTTGTTTGAGATCGCCATCACCTGTAACCCGACTCCCGGCTCCTGAGTCCCGACTCCCGACTCCCGACTAGCGAAGCAAACCATGGACATCCACGAGTACCAGGCCAAAGAGCTCCTCGCCGGCTTCGGCGTCGCCATTCCCCGGGGCGGGGTCGCGTACAGCCCGGAGCAGGCAGTGTACCGCGCCTCGGAAATCGGAGGCTCGCGCTGGGCGGTCAAGGCGCAGATCCATTCCGGCGCCCGGGGCAAGGCCGGGGGAATCAAGCTCTGCTCCAGCGAAGATGAGGTACGTCAGGCGGCCAAGGGTCTCCTGGGAAAGCGGCTGATTACCCATCAGACCGGGCCGGAAGGCAGAGTAGTGCACCGGCTCTATATCGAGGCAGCCGTGCCGATCGATCGGGAGCTCTATCTCGGCCTGGTGCTCGATCGCAAGACTGAGCGGATCATGATCGTGGCTCACCCCCAGGGTGGCATGGAGATCGAGGAGATTGCCCAGAGCGCGCCCGACTCGATCCTCCGGGAGGTGGTGGAACCGGCAATCGGGATGAGTGCCTTTCAGGCCCGGGAGATTGCCTACGGTCTCGGCCTGGCGCCGGCCCAGGTGAGCCGCGCCGTCATAACCCTGCTCGGCGCATACCGCGCATTCCGTGACCTCGACGCCACCATGGTCGAGATCAACCCGCTGGTCGTGACCAAGGACGGCCAGGTGCTGGCCCTCGACTGCAAGATGACCTTCGACGACAATGCCATGTTCCGCCGGCCCAATGTGAGCGAGCTGCGGGACTACGCCGAAGAGGATCCCCGGGAATCCCAGGCGGCGGAGTACGGACTCAATTACGTCGCGCTCGAGGGCGACATCGGCTGTATCATCAACGGCGCCGGGTTGGCCATGGCTACCATGGACATGATCAAGCATGCCGGCGGACACCCGGCAAACTTTCTCGACGTGGGCGGCGGCGCCTCCCCAGACCGGGTGGCGGCGGCCTTTCGCCTGGTGCTTTCCGACGAGAAGATCGGCGCCATCCTGGTGAACATCTTTGCCGGCATCAACCGCTGCGACTGGGTGGCTCAAGGCGTGGTACAGGCGGCGCGGGAAACTCAGCTGGCAATTCCGCTGGTGGTTCGGTTGGCCGGCACCAACGTCGAGGAAGGCCGGAAAATTTTGCAGGATAGTGGTCTGCCGATCATCACGGCGGACAGTCTTTCCGAGGCGGCAGAGCGGGTCGTTCAGGCCTTCAATGTCTCTCGGTCTCAGTCCCCAGACCGCGGCCGTGCCGCCAGCGGTCTTGCCGGAGGAAATGGACAGTCATGAGCATCCTCATCGATGAAACAACCCGGGTGCTGGTGCAGGGCTTCACCGGTGACAAGGCGACGTTCCATGCCAAGGAGATGTTGGCGTACGGCACGAAGATCGTGGGCGGGGTAACGCCCGGGAAGGGCGGTACCCGGCACCTCGATCGTCCGGTCTTCAACACCGTTCGGGAAGCGGTGCGGGCCACCGGCGCCACTGCCAGCATCATCTTCGTGCCTGCCGCCTTCTGTGCCGACTCCATCATGGAAGCCGCCAATGCCGGCATCCGCCTCATCTGTACCATCACCGATGGCATACCGGCGCAAGACATGATGATGGTGAAGCGGTACCTGCTCCGCTTTCCCAAGGAGCGCCGCACCAGGCTGATCGGGCCCAACTGTGCCGGCATCATCAGCGCCGGCAAGGCAATGCTGGGCATCATGCCGGGCCACATCTATTCCCGGGGCCATGTCGGCCTGGTCACCCGAAGCGGAACTCTGGGCTATGAGGCGGCGGCGCAGATGAACGCCCTCGGCATCGGTCAGACCACCAGCGTCGGCATCGGCGGCGATCCGATCAACGGCAGCTCCTTCGTGGACATGCTGAAGCTGTTCGAGGAAGATCCCGAAACCGAGGCGGTGATGATGATCGGGGAGATCGGCGGCCCCCAGGAAGCCGAAGCGTCGCTCTTCGTGAAGGAAAACATGAGCAAGCCGGTCATCGGCTACGTTGCCGGTCTGACCGCGCCCAAGGGGCGTCGCATGGGCCATGCAGGTGCCATCATCTCCGCTTTCGGCGACACCGCCGCGGAGAAGGCCGAGATCATGCGAACCGCAGGATTGACCGTGGCACCCAGTCCGGCGGAGCTAGGCAGCACAGTGGCCTCGGCTCTCGCCAAGCGATCCCAGCGGACCACGGTCGCTGTGAAGTGAGCAGCCGGGCCACGGTGGTGGTTACCCGTCGGCTGCCGTCGGTTGTCGAGGAGGAGCTAACCCGTGACTTCGACGCCAGGCTCAACCGCGACGATCGACCACTCGGAGCGGCCGGCTTGCAGGACGCGTTGCGTACCGCCGACGCGCTGCTCTGCACCGTTACGGACAAGCTGACCGCAGAGGTTCTCAGCGCCGAGCCGCTCCGCGCCCGCATGCTGGCCAACTTCGGCGTGGGCTATAATCACATCGATATCAATGCCGCCAAGTCCCGCGGCCTCGCCGTTTCGAATACCCCTGATGTGTTAACCGAAGCCACCGCCGACATCGCCATGACGCTATTGCTCATGGTGGGCCGCAGGGCCGGGGAAGGGGAGCGGCACGTGCGCTGCGGAGCCTGGACCGGATGGCGTCCAACCCACATGCTCGGTTCCCACGTCAGCGGGAAGACCTTGGGTTTGATCGGTATGGGCCGCATCGCCCGCGCGGTGGCCCAGCGAGCCCACGGCGGTTTCGGCATGAGGATCCTGTTTCACGACCCCTACCCACCCTCGGCGCCGGAAGCCGCCGCCTTAGGCGCCGAACCACGGCAGAGCCCGGAAGAGGTTCTCGAAGAATCGGATTTCGTGTCGCTCCATTGCCCGGCCACGCCGGAGACGCATCATCTCATGAATCGGGAGCGCCTGGCCCGCATGCGCCGGAGCGCCTTTCTCATCAATACCGCACGAGGCGACGTCGTGGACGAGGCGGCCCTGGTGGATGCTCTCGCCGACGGGACCATTGCCGGAGCCGGTCTCGACGTGTATGAGCACGAGCCCCAAGTCGCGCCCGAGCTCCTCAGCATGGAGAACGTGGTGCTGCTGCCTCATCTGGGAAGCGCAACCCACGAGACTCGGGTGGCCATGGGTCAGCGAGCGGTCGAAAACCTGCGGCGGTTCTTCAGTGGTGAGCCGCTGCGCGATCCCGTCGGGTGACGCACACGCTGCTCGATCCATTCTCAGCCGTCGGTCTTCCCGAGTCGGCTGATCCGGCCGCCGCCAGCGCGGCCGCATACGCCAACGAAGTAGTCGAGCTGCTCTCCGGGTTGCTGCTGGGTCTGGTTCGGGAGCGGCAGCCCGAGTTAGAGCCGGCATTGCGGGGTGAGCGTCCCGTCTCCGAGCTCAGCCCCGATCTGCTGGCCCGAACTCTTCAAGTGCAGGGACTCTGGTTCCAGCTGCTGAGCATCGCCGAGCAGAATGCGGCCATGCGTCGGCGGCGGCAGACCGAAGCCGACCGGGGGTATGACCAGGTGCGGGGCACCTTTGCTCAGGTGATCTCCAGCGCGGCCGCCGCCAAGGTCTCCGCCGAGGAGCTGCGGAAGCTGCTGGAGGTCATTCGGGTACGCCCGGTGATCACCGCTCATCCCACCGAAGCCAAACGGGTAACCGTTCTCGAAAAACACCGCCGCATCTACCGCCGTTTGGTAGATCTGGAATCGCCCCGCTGGACCCCGCGTGAGCGCCAGGCCCTGGTAGCCGGATTACAGGACGAGATCGAGCTGCTCTGGAATACCGGCGAGCTGCGCCTGGCCAAGCCGACAGTTCCCCAGGAGGTGTTCTGGGCGCTTCACTTCTTCAACGAAACACTTTTCGACTCGGTCCCCGATCTGCTGGAGAAACTGGAGCGGGCCCTGACACTGGCCTACCCGGGAGAACCGTTCCAGGTCCCTCCGTTCTTCCAGTTCGGGTCCTGGGTCGGAGGCGATCGCGACGGCAATCCGTTCGTGACCAATTCGGTCACCCGGGGCACGCTGCTGGAGAACCGGCTCACCGGTCTCCGCCGTTACCGCCGCCGTCTGGGAGAGCTGGTCCGGGCGCTCAGCATCACCGAGCGCGCGATGCCGGTGCCCGAAAGCTTTCGGGCGGCGCTGGAAAAGGAGTTGGCGGCGAGTGGCGAGGGCGACGAGATCGCGGCGCGAAATCCGGGCGAAATATTCCGTCAGTACCTCGCCTGCATGCTGCGGAAACTCGACCTGATGGTCACGGGCGCCGAACGGGGCGAGATCGTCACCAGTCCTGAAGGCTATGCCTCGGCCGACGCTCTAGCCAATGACCTGCGGCGCATCGAAGACGCGCTCAGCTCGGCCGGAAGCGTCTCTCTGGCGGCTACGCTGGTGCGGCCGGTTCGGCGGGAAGTGGAGTCGTTCCGTTTCAGCACCGTGCGTCTCGACGTCCGGGAGAACACCACCAAGCTCAGCGCCGCCCTGGCTGACCTTTGGGGTCAGGCCAATCCAGGCGACCTCCCGGACAATGATTCTGACGCCTGGCGGCGCTGGCTCACCGCCGAGCTGGGACGTCCCTTGGCGCGGGACGCGCAGGCGCCGGACCTGCCGCCGGAGTCGGCCGAGACGCTGGGCATGTTTCAACTGGTGCGCCAACTGCGGGAGGAGATCGACCGCGAGGCGTTCGGCAGCTTTGTCCTCAGCATGACTCGAAGCGTGAGCGATGTGCTGGGCGCGTACCTTCTGGCGAAACACGCCGGCCTCTTTGCCGACACGTCCGGTACCGAAAGCTGCACCCTCCCGATCGTGCCCCTGTTCGAGACCATCGAAGATCTTCAGCGGGCTCCCGCCATTATGCGCGAGCTGCTCTCCGTGCCCCTGGTCCGCCGGAGCGTGCGGGCGCAAGGCGGGGTGCAGGAAGTCATGATCGGCTACTCCGACTCCAACAAGGATGGCGGCTTCCTTACTTCGAACTGGGAGCTGAGCAAGGCGCAGATCAAGCTCACCCGCCTGGGTCAGGAAGCCGGAATTCCGATTGCCTTTTTTCATGGCCGCGGGGGATCGGTCAGCCGGGGTGGCGCTCCCACCGGGCGCGCGATCGCCGCGCAACCGGCGGGCTCGATCCAGGGCCGGATGCGGATCACCGAACAGGGCGAGGTGGTGTCTTTCAAATACGCCAATCGCGGCACCGCTCAATATCAGATCGAGCTCTTGGCTGCGAGCGTGGTGGAACACTCGCTCAAGTCGGAGCGGGAAAAGGCCCTGGCACCCACGGCGGAGTTCGACGAAGCCATGGAGGCGCTCTCGGGGGCGGCGCAGGCATCGTATCGAGGTCTGATCGACCATCCTGATCTGCTCACCTACTATCAGGCCGCCAGTCCGCTGGAAGAGCTGTCCATGCTCAACCTGGGGTCCCGGCCGGCCCGGCGATTTGGAGCTCGGTCGCTGAGCGACCTCAGAGCCATCCCCTGGGTCTTTGCCTGGTCGCAGAACCGGCACTTTGTACCGGGCTGGTATGGCGTCGGGAGCGGCATTCTTACCTTCCTCCAGGTGCGCGGCCAGCGGGGAGCCGCGCTGTTGGATCGGATGTTCACCGAGTCACGGCTGTTTCGTTTGATCGTCGATGAGGTGGAGAAGACGCTGACGTACGTGGATCTCGAGATTGCTCGCGAATATGCCGAGTTAGTGCCCGACTCCGGGGTGCGAAACACCATCCTGGCAATGGTCGAGGAGGAGTACCAGCGCACCGTCGAGGCGGTGCTCAAGATCAGTGGTGGACGGGAGCTGGTGGAGCGCTACCCCAGATTCCGGCGGCGACTCGGGAGGCGGCTCCCTACCATCAACCAGGTGAGTCGGCAGCAGATCGAGCTGTTGCGGCGTTTTCGGGAATCCGGCGGCGACAAGTCTCAGGAGGAACAGCTGTCCGCGCTGCTGTTGTCAATCAATACGATCGCGGCGGGGTTCGGGGCTACCGGGTGAGGACCCGCGCGAAAGGTAAACGGTAAAATGGGAACGGGAGCTAGGTCTTAAACGCCCTTCGCTGTTTCAGCATCCCCAAGAGCAGTCGTTCAGTACGCTCAGCGCCTCTTAGTATGGGCTCTATTACATCTGGACGGATTATCTCTGCCTCGGTGGACAAGCGGAGCAGTTCGCTAGTTTCGACCGCGGAACCGTACGCGATTCCAAGGTGCCTGGTGAACGTTGGCGAGGTTCCGAATGTGTATCCCTCGGCGATATTGAGTTGCACGCTGAGAGAAGCCCGCTGTAGTTGGCTGAAAAGGGCCGATGCGTGGGGTTGCCAGGAGAATTTGCAAAGCCGGATCACAGCTACCGCGGTTGCATGCGCTTCTTGCCATGCATGAAGGGAGGTGTGATCCCGCATAACGCGTAAGCTATTGATATGCATCGGCAGAGGTGTTGCCAAATATCCCCAGGCGGAGCCAATTCTCTCACCTGGAAGGGTCACCCAACCGTTTCCCGTTTACCCTTTACCGTTCACGTTTTTACCTCCCGTCTCCTCTGTCTTTCGACTTCTACTCGCAGCTGCCCGCACGCCGCATTGATGTCGAGGCCCCGACTTCTGCGTACCACCGCCTCGATTCCCTGATTCCGCAGACGGTCTGCGAATACCCGGATTCGCGATACGGTAGTCGGCGTGAGGTCCGGCGCGCCGCCGGGATGGAGGGGCAGAATGTTCACCAGCGCTCCCATGCGCCGTGCCAGCCGGGCGAGTTCGTCTGCGTCTTGGTCCGTGTCGTTGAATCCGGCAATCATCACGTACTCGAACGTGATCCGTTTACGGAATGCCTCCGCGGCTTTGAGCACCGCCTCGAGATCGTACTTCCTCTCGATCGGCATGATGCCCCGGCGCTGAGGCGAGGTTGGAGCATGGAGCGAGATCGCCAGGCGGAACTGCTCCGGCCGCTTAGCCAACTCGACCATACCGGGGATGATCCCCACAGTGGAGACGGTGATGTGCCGGGCTCCGATCTCGAAGCCCTCGGGACTGTTAAGGATGCTGAGCGCGATATTCAGCGAGGGCCAGTTCAGCAGCGGCTCACCCATCCCCATAAAGACGATGTTGGTGGGCTTCTCCTCCGGATTGGCCAGCACGAGTTCCCGAACCTGCCCGGTTATCTCGAACGGAGTGAGGTTGCGCCGGAAACCCATGCGCCCCGTGGCGCAGAAGGTACAGCCGAGGGCACAGCCGGCCTGCGAAGAGATACAGAGGGTCCGACGACTGCCCGTGGGGATCAGGACCGACTCGATGGCCTCGCCGTCGGCCAGGCGCCAGAGGTATTTGCGGGTTCCGTCGGCCGACTGCTGAATGGTGTCGGGCGTGAGCCGGGGCAGCGGAAAATCTCGGTCCAGCTCGGTCCGGAGCGGGGAAGGGAGGTCGGTCACGTCCGCCCATGCTGCTACCGGCGCTTGCCACAACCGACGGTGGATTTGCCGCGCACGATAGGCCGGCAGCCCGCGGTCCGCCACCCAGCGCTCCAAAATGGATTGGGCGCTGGACGGCGAAACATCGAGCAGGCTATTAGCCGGTGTGTTGAGGGTTCGAGCTGCCATGAAGGAAAGTTAACCGGCAGCTCCGACCTCAGGGTATGAAAGCCTTATTGTTGCCAGGACGGGGACCGCCGACTACTTCGACCCGGGCTCGGCCGTTCAGCGCGACACGACTGGCGGCCATCCCCGCACGATAGTCGGGTATCGCGGCGAGTTTGGTCCAGGCATTCGTAGCCGGATCATAGGCGTAGGTCGCCGAAGGGCCAAATGCGTACAACTTCGCTCCGAGTGTCGCTGCCGGGGGCATACCGACATCCGTGCCAGTGGTCTTTACAGTCCACTGGTCACTGGCAGGGTCGTACACGCCGATCTTGTCGCCACGAACCACGTAGAGCTTGCCGCCAATGGTTCCACCCGTGCTGGTAGCGCGAACGCCCTCAGGCGGGGTCGCCAACGTCGCCCACTGATCGGTTGCCGGATCATAGCGCCAGAGAAAATACCCGATCGGTCCTTCACAATCATCGGACGTGCAATAGGTGGCGACATAGAGCTTGTTGTTGATCACTCCAGTGACGCCGCCATAGGATGTGCCCGGGGGGTCGGCTTTCTGAGCCCAGGCGTTGGTGGCAGGATTGTACACGAAGAATCCGAGGTTCAGCCCATGCGTGTTCGAGATTCCGCCTGAGATGTAGATCTTCTTGCTAATGACTCCTGCGCCATTGGAGAGATAGAAAGGTGTCGGCATCGGATTTTTCCACGACCAGCTGTTGGTGGCAACATTGTAGGCCAGCAGCCGGCTGAGGCTCGATCCAGTCGGAGTCTTGCCTCCCATGGCGTACAGGATCGACTGGCCGGCAGAGTTGGGAACGATAGCCGTGGCGAGATCCCTGCGCGTGCCACTCGGCATATCCGCCCGGGTAACCCACTGGCCTGCTGTCGCCGTTACAGCCAGGGCAGATTGGTCGGAGATCTCGGTCGTG
>JBJMPB010000104.1:0-2761 GCA_045803455.1 Gemmatimonadales bacterium
ATCGAGGCCTCCAGCGGCCTCAGCGACACCGAAATCGACCGGATGGTCAAAGCCGCCGAGCAGCACGCCCAGGAAGACCAGTCCCGCCGGGAGCAGATCGAGGCTCGTAATCAGCTCGACAGCCTGGTGTATCGGGTCGAGAAGGACAGCAAGGAGTGGGCGGACCGGCTGCCGGCCGATGCCAAGTCGAGACTGGACGCGGCACTCGAGGCTGGGCGGCAGGCACTTCGAACCGGTGAAACCGACGGCATCCGTCGAGCTCTGGACGAGTTGAACCAGGCTTACTCGGCGGCGGGAGCCTCGCTCTATCAGGCGGCCGGAACGGGTACGCCGGGTGGATCGGGCGAGCCCAGCGGCGGCCAACCTCAAGGCGGCCAGGAGCCGGGTGCCTCCCCTGACGACGTGGTCGAGGCCGACTACGAGATTGTGGACGAAAAAAAGTAAGCGGTAAGAGGTAAGCGGTGAGCCGGGGGTCTTCGAGTTATCGGAGGCCCCCGTTGCCCGCTTGCTCCATAGCGAACCGCCTACCGCTCACCTCTGACCGTGGTTTGGCCGAAACTCACCACCAGGCCTGGGGGTAGGGTTAAATTGATCCCAGGCGCAATACCCAAACGCTTTCTCGAAGGACCTCACGATGTCCGCACGATCATTGAACTGGCTGAAGTTCGGAGGGCTGGTCGCCCTGGCCTTTGCTTTGGGGCTGCTCTTCGCCGGCCTGCTCGATCTGCCCAGCCGCTCCTCGGCTCAGGTTCAGGGTCGTCAGGCTTCTCCCATTTCGCAGGTACCGGCTCCCACGATTCCAGCCGCAAAACCCCTGCAGGACCTGAGTGAAGCCTTTGCCGCGGTTGCCGAGCACGTAAAACCAACGGTGGTGTACATCCGCTCTCAGCGTACTGAACAGACCACGCGGCAGCGAGTCCCTCCGGGCATGGAGCGGTTCTTTCCCCGGTTCCGGCAGCAGCCCGACATCGAGCAGGGCAGCGGCTCCGGTTTCGTTATCTCCGCCGATGGCTACATCCTGACCAACAATCACGTGGTCGAGGGTGCCGAGCAGGTCACGGTTCGCCTACTGGACCGCCGTGAGTTCAAGGCCAAGGTCATTGGGACCGACGCCAATACCGACGTAGCCGTGCTCAAGATCGACGCCAAGGGCCTCCAGCCTGTTGCCCTGGGCAATAGCGACGACGCCCGTGTAGGAGAGTGGGTGCTGGCGATCGGAAACCCGCTGGGTGAGGGGCTCACCTTCACCGTCACCTCGGGGATCGTCAGCGCCAAGGGCCGGGCGCTGCAAGGATTGCCCGGTCGGGGCCAGGGCAGCATTCAGGACTTCATCCAGACCGATGCAGCCATCAACCCGGGAAATTCGGGTGGACCTCTGGTGAGTGTCCGGGGCGAGGTCATCGGGATCAACTCCGCCATAGCGAGTGAGACCGGGTTCTACTCGGGCTATGGCTTTGCCATCCCGATCAATCTCGCCCGTACGGTCATGAATCAGCTGATCGAGACCGGATCGGTCCATCGCGCCGCATTGGGCGTCTCCATCGACAACGTGACCCTTAATGACGCGGCCTACGTGGGTCTGCCTGAGATCCGGGGAGTCGTGGTCAAGGACATCCCCACGGACGACTCGCCGGCCAAGGCCGCGGGGATTCTCCCTGGCGACGTGATCATCTCGGTGGACGGCAAGCCGGTCGAGAGAGTGGGCCAGCTCCAACAGGTGATCGGATTCCGCAAGCCGGGCGAGGTGGTCAAGGTCGAGGTTGCCCGGAAGGGTGGAGTGCGGAAGACCTTCAACGTCAAGCTCCAGGCCCTTAACGAACAGCCGCAGCTGGCGTCCGCGGATCAGGGCGACTCGGACAACGCCGACAACACCGCGGGTTCTGCCATGAATCGGCTCGGGGTGAGTGTCGAGCCGGTCACCTCCGATGTGGCCCAGCAGCTTCAGCTGCCGTCGAACGTGCGCGGGCTTGTGGTTACCGATGTTACACCGGGCGGACCCTCCTGGCAGACGCTGTACGACGACCCCCAGAACAACGGGCCCGACATTATTCTCTCGGTCGAGGACAAGCCGGTTCGGACCGAGGCCGATCTCCGGAATGCGCTCAAGGCCGAGAAGCCGGGCAGCATCGTAACCCTGGGCATCTACAATCCGAGGGCGCAGGGCCGACGGGTGGAGCGGATTCGGCTAGCAGACAAGTAGGGCGGAAGACGGAAGGACGGACCAAGAGTCCCCCTGGCCAGCCCGGGGGGCTTCTTGTATGTGTTCCGTCGTTCCGTCCTTGCATCCTTCCGTCCTTCCTCGGTTCCGTCGTCCTTAACTAACTTTCCCTGATGCCCATCCGTGGAATGATCTTCGATGTGGACGGAACCCTGGTGGACACCAATCCGGGGCACGTCGCAGCCTGGTGGCGCGCCTTCCGGCGGCTCGGGTTTGAGGTCCCGCCGGAGCGGATCGTGCCCGAGATCGGCAAGGGCGGAGACAAGCTGGTCCCTTCGATTCTGGGCGCGGAGGCGGAGGAACGGCTGGGAGAAGAGCTTCGCAAAGCTCAGAAGGCAGAGTTCCTCGAGATTGCCCGGAACCAACATTTCCGGATCTTCCCCGGAACCACCGAGATCTTCGAAGCCCTAAGGGTTCGAGGGATCCGCACCGCCCTTGCCACCTCGAGCGACGAGAAGCATCTGGCCGCTACCTCTGCCAGCGCCGGCATCGATCTGAGCCGGCTGCCGGACGTGGTGGTCACCAGGAGCCCTGACGAACCCA
>JBJMPB010000127.1:0-4477 GCA_045803455.1 Gemmatimonadales bacterium
GCTCACGATCCAGCGCACTGACAAGAAGGAGCCGGTCGAAGTCAAGCTGACCCGCGAGACCATCCGCATCCGCCCGGTGCGGGCGCGTACCGAGGACGGCGATATCGGCTACTTGCGCATCACGCAGTTCAACGAGCAAACCTACGAGGCCCTGCGTGCTGCAATCAAAACGATTGCGGGGGAAGTCGGTCCGGACAAGCTCAAGGGCTACGTCATCGACCTGCGCAACAATCCGGGGGGCCTGCTCGATCAGGCGATCATGGTCTCGGATGCGTTCCTCACCAAAGGGGAGATCGTCTCCACCCGCGGCCGCAACGCCGAGGAGACGCAACGTTATGCGGCCAAGGGCAAGGCGAAGGATCTGGTTGCCGGCAAGCCGCTGGTGGTGCTCATTAACGGTGGCTCGGCCTCCGCCTCCGAGATCGTGGCCGGAGCGCTTCAGGACCACAAGCGCGCCACCGTGCTGGGCACGCGTTCGTTCGGCAAGGGCTCGGTGCAGGCCGTCATTCCACTTAGTAAAAATAGGGGCGCGCTTCGCCTGACCACGGCGCGCTACTACACGCCGTCCGGCCGCTCGATCCAGGCCAAGGGCATCGAACCGGATCAGGAGGTGCTGCAGGAGGTGCCCGACGAGCTTAAGGGCACGGACGAGACCAAAGGGGAGGCTAGCTTGCGCGGCCACCTGAAGAACTCGGACAAGGACGAGAAGGGCGGCTCGTCGGCTTACGTCCCGCCCGACCCGGCTAAGGACAAGCAGCTGATTGCTGCCTTCGATCACCTGCGCAGCACGGGGCAGGGCTCAACGGCGGTGGGTCGTGCCGCGCGTATGACACGATAGTTCTGGGGCTTGTACCGGGAGAGGCGGTCTATCGACCCTTGCCTTCGGTTTTAGCGTTTTAGCTGGGGTGCGCGGCGGTTTGCCGGCTGGTATGGGAGGCGAAACGCTGCCCGTCACAGGCGCCTTCGCCTCAAGGTCTTCGGGCCGCTTGGTGAGCGCGATTACCTCCGGCAGGGACACCGCAAGTTGGGCCTGGGCCCGATCCCGCTCCGCTGTAAGCTGATCCTGAGCGGCTCTCAGCTGGACCACCTCTTCGCGAAGCTGCTGCTGGATGGCCGCGGAGGCGTGAGCAAAGTACACCGTTCCCCAGCCCATGAAGGCCAGAAAGGTCATCGCGAGGCCGAGGCTCCGGTACAGGCCAGCTGTCTGGCTTGGTTGAGAACTCGCGACCACCGGAACGTCTCATCAAGCGAGCACAGCGCGTCTCCCGGAAGCGCGGCCGCTTCAAATTCAGGCACGATCAACGGCGTGCCGGAAGTGATTGACACCAGCCCCCTTCGTATCGATGGCAAGGCCGTCGCCTCTTCGGGGTCGAGTGGGCGCACGGCGAGCCTGGAGTTTCCCGCTGCGGGTGTGCCACGGGCCGCTTTCATGATCCGCGAAGCTCGGCTCCCGGAATTCTCAAACAAGCCGTAAGGCTAAGAGGACATCCTTTTCTTTGTGAGCACCCGAATGCGCTCTTCATGAGCCGCCCAAAACCGTTTGCTGTCGGCGGCTGTTCGGAGGCTGTGACGCAGAGACACTTGGGCCTGTGCGAGCTTCAGCTCTCGCTGATATGCAGATTCCTTCTGTACGGGAGGCCTTACGACAGTAACTCTTTGGCCCCGCACAGGCCCAAGTGACGCCACTTTGACCCGTGCAGGCGATCTTGGGCCACCTATGTTCCCGCTCATAGGCTCAGCTTTGTGGGCAGTTGCCGTGGACGTGACGCGAGCAACCAATGGCGTAGAAGTCTTTACCTGAGGAGCAACAGCACCTCCGGCCAACGGTGATCCGGTCGCAGCATGTTCCCTGCGCCTGCTTTCAACATGAGCCACGGCGCTCGCAAGTGCTAGCCGAGCATCCTGCTCTTTGGCCTCGCGAGTGATCAAGGGCAAGTCGGTGCGCGCCTCAGTGTAGGTTTGCGGAGACCCGATCGGCCCTTCAATGGCTGGCGGCAGAGGCGGGTCCGGCAGGTTGCTAGTCCCTGGTGCTCCTGGTCCTACCTGGGCCACCATGGACGGCGAAGGTGCGAACTTGCCGGCCTCCCCCTGCACCGGCCCCAGGTCTTGGCGCACACTCGCGTAGCGTACCACCCGCTTGTCGATCATAGCGTCAATGCGCCCGTGAACCTCAGCAACCGACAGGGCCTTTGACTTAGACCGAACCGCTTCCTTGCTGGAAGTGAAGAACAGGGTGCGGTTGGCCTTTGCGGCGCTGGGGAATGCCTCAGGGGCGCTTGTGCCGGGCATGTCGCCGAGCAGCGCCACAAAGTGGCTCGCGCCTTGCAGGCCCAGGAAGTGGGCCATGTACAGCTCGGTAAAGGACGGATCGCGCGCCAGCTTGCCTGCAAGGATCTCCCGGTGGGTGGTCATCATCTCGCCGGCTATCAGGGCGGAGAGATAAGGATCGCGGCGCAGGCTCAGGATCGCCTCGCGCTGCTTAGGGTCCGACACCACGGGCCGGCCGCGCACCATCTGGATCGCCTCGGCTTCCGCCGCGTAGCCGTGCTTGGGGCCGTAGCGGCGCAACACCTCCAGCCAGGTGCTCTCGATGAACTGGAACAGCCCTTCGGCCGACGACGTGCGCGCCTTGTTGTCCGGGAGCAGGCTCGACTCCTTGTCCGCCAGCGCCATCATGTAGGCCGGATCGACGCCCGTGACCTGAGCCGCTCGGACCACGGTCTCCGCAAGCCAGCGTGGAACTCTCATTTGCTCAAAGATGAGAACGTCATTCTGGCTCCCGCCCGCCTCTGGGGCAAGTGTCTGAGCATGGCTGGACGAAAACTGCAACATGGCGCAGAGAACAGCAATCGTCATCGTACGGAGAGAAGAAGCAGATCGCGCAGGCTTGAGGAGAAAAGATGGCATGCTTTCCTTCCCTATTGGCCCCGCTGCCTATTCTGGCTTGCGGTCCATTGATAAAGCTTCGATTTCTTCTGGAATGATGGCTATATGGTGCAATGCACCATGAATGTCAAGCGACTTTTCTGCGCCGCAAAGGGGTGCCGCCCGTTACGCTGCTTCTCATGCGAGAGCAGCCAAGATGAGCAACGCCGGATGTGAGTGCGAAGCACGACAGCGACGAAGGCCGCGTGCAAACGCTCGTGGACCGCTTGTCCAATCAGGGGAGGGCGAAGGTCTCGTCGGGCCCAGCCGATCCGACCGGCTTCGACCTTGTGACGGCCGTGTCCCCGCTGAAGTGAGGCTCGCGCCACGATTCGCTTTTCGCTGGCGCACCACGATCCTCAACATAGCGCCGCCCAATATGATGACATCGACGCTCACGGCCGTAGGCCCGAACTATCGACACGGCGCGATCTGAGGAATGCTGCCCGGACTGTCGGACCCGTTCTGGGTCGGTCTCCTCGCCAAGATGCTCGCAACCGCCGCCATCGTCGTTGCGGTTTCGGCGCTCGTCGAACGCGTCGGTCCGTTCCTGGGAGCGATGATCGCGACTCTGCCGATTTCAGCCGGGCCCGCATTGGCCTTTGTTGCGATGGACCACGGTCCAGCATTTCTCGAAGCCAGCGCGCGCACGGGCTTGCCGGCTTTCGCCGGCACCGCGGTTTTCGCGGCCGTGTACGCCCGGCTCGCCCAGCGCTGCCGCACCCTGATCAGCGTGGGTGGGGCCGTGGCGGCGTGGCTTCTCGCCACGATCCTGATCACGCGCGAAGCCTGGAGCGTCGGAGGCGCGCTGGCCCTTCACGCGGCTGTCTTCGGGGCCGCCATCTGGGCCACGCGATCCGTCCGGCGAGCCGCGCCTGTCAGGGTGGTCGGCAGGATCTGGGATATTCCGTTCCGGGCCGCGATCGTGATGTCGCTTGTCGCCACGGTTGTCATCACCGGCAGTCTCGCCGGCCCGGAGGCCGCGGGGATGACCGCAGTTGCGCCCATGGTGTTCGCGAGCGTCGGGCTTGTTTTGCAGCCCCGCATGGGCGGAGCCGCGCCTGCCGCCATGATGGCCAATGGACTCCTCGGTCTTATCGGGCTGGTCGCCGCGCTCGCTTTTCTCAGCGTCAGCGCAACCGCGCTTGGTTCCAGCTCAGCCCTCTCGCTGGCTCTCCTGATCTGCGTACTCTGGAACTTGTTTCTGGTCGGCGCGCGCTGGTTCCTTCGTCGGCGGTAGTGGACGCGACTTCAGCGCACGAACCTCTGCCCCAGCATAATTCTTGCGCCCAAGGTCGTCAGCGAGACGGCGTCGGAGGGCGAGCGGAACGCTCGTCAAATAAGCGAGCGATAGGGTCGGGGCATCGGCGCTCTCTCCTCGCGCTCACAGACTCAGCGGAGTGGCGAAATCGCCGCGCTGAGACGCCGCAGCAGGAAGGTCCCGAGCTTCGCGGGGAGCGAAGTGAAGCCTGTTCCTTGCGGCTGCGCCTGGCGAGCCGGCGCAGGATTGCGGAGGCGGGAGTCGGCCGGTCTCCGCCGAAAGCACGACCCG
>JBJMPB010000250.1:0-3365 GCA_045803455.1 Gemmatimonadales bacterium
CCGCCGCGCACCCGAGGTGCATAAGTTCGGCGGAGCCTCGCTGGCCGACCCACCGGCCCTCCGGCATGCCATTCAGATCGTCGTCCGCACCCGCTCCGCTCCCATCGTCGTGGTGGTCTCGGCGATGGCTGGTGTCACCGATGCCCTTCTCGAAGTATCCCGGATTGCGGGGTCGGCGGATGAGGCGTCCGTTCGGGCGCTGATCCACCGGCTGCGATCCCGTCACACCGAAGTGGCGCGGGCCATGCTGCCTGCGGGTCGACTCCGTTCGTCCCTATCCGAGCAGATCGACGAAGCATTCACTGAGCTCGAAGCGCTGGCCCATGGGCTACGAGTGCTTCAGGAGCTGACCCCCCGTACAACGGACAGCCTGCTCTCCCGGGGCGAGCGCCTGAGTGCCCGGATTTTTGCTGCTGCTCTCGAGGCCGAGGGGACATCGGCCAAGTATGTCGATGCCCTGGAGGTGGTGCATACAGACGCCAGCTTCGGGCAGGCCTCGCCCGACTTTGTCCGCACCGACCGAAGTGCGCAGCGCGTGCTCGCGCCCCTGCTGAAGCGGGGCATCATCCCGGTGGTCCCCGGGTTCATCGGGGCCACTCCAACTGGAGAGATGGCAACACTGGGCCGGGGCGGCTCGGATCTGACCGCCACGCTGCTGGCCCGCTCCCTCGGTGCCTCTCGAGTGAACCTGTGGAAAGATGTGCCCGGACTACTGACGGCAAATCCTCGAGTGGTCCCGGATGCGCGGGTTATCCCACAACTTCATAGCCGGGAGGCGGCGGAGTTGGCCTACTATGGGGCGAAGGTGCTTCACCCGAGGGCATTGACGCCCGTCGCCGGGCGGAGGATCTCGGTGCATGTACGACCCTTTGCCGATCCTGAATCTCCCGGAACCGAGGTGTCGGAACGGGTGACCTCCGGGCGCGTCCCGGTCAAAGCCCTGACGGCGGCCGGAGGGCAGGCCCTGATCACCGTGACGGGCAACGGCATGCTGGGAGTACCCGGCATTGCCGCGCGCACCTTCGCCGCTCTTCACGGACGCAGGATTTCGGTGTCGCTCATCTCTCAGGCTTCGTCGGAGCACTCGATCTGCTTCAGCGTTCCCGAACCGCTGGCCGAGGCGGCGCGTCAGGGACTGTTGGAGGAGTTCCAGCACGAGATCAGCGGCCGCGAGATCGATGGCGTAGAAGTCAGTCCCGGCATGGCGACCATCGCGGTGGTTGGGCTGGGAATGCACGGCACCCCCGGGGTTGCGGCCGCCACGTTCGGGGCGTTGGCAGCGGCCGATATCAATGTCGTGGCCATAGCCCAGGGCTCGTCCGAGCTGAACATTTCCGTTGTGGTGTCCGCCAACCAGGCGGCCGAGGCCCAGCGCCGGATCCACCGTGCTTTTCAGCTCTCGCGAATCGCCGGCGGCTCGGTGGTCCGGCCGGAGCGCATGGAACTGGTGCTGCTCGGCTTTGGACAGATCGGGCGGGCGCTGGCTTCACTGGTTGGAGCAGTGAAGCGGCCCACGCTGTCGCTTAGGATCGTAGGAATAATCGACCGCTCCGGCTTTGTGTTCGAGTCCGGAGGCATCGGTTCGAAAGCACTCCAAAGCCTGATCAGGCAGAAGAACAAGGGACGGCCGCTTGCCCGTCTTCCGGGCGGAACGCCAGCGAGCACCCCGGAGGCACTGGCCCACGTTTCATCCCATGCCCTCTCGCGACCGGTGCTGGTGGACCTCACGGCCGATGAGACCGGACCGGTGCTGGAGCAGGCGCTCACGCACGGGATGGATCTGGTGCTGGCCAACAAGCGTCCTCTTGCCGGGGCGTGGAGCCAGAACGACGCTCTGTGGCAGACGGCGCGGGCTCAAGGCCGTCGGATTCTGCACGAGGCAACCGTCGGTGCCGGTCTTCCCATCATCGACACCTATCACAAACTGGTGGAATCGGGAGACCGGGTGGATCGGATCGAGGGACTGCTCTCGGGAACTCTGGGGTACGTGCTGAGCGAAGTGTCGGCCGGCGTTCCATTCAGCAAGGCGGTCAGGCGGGCAATGGACCTGGGGTACACGGAGCCCGACCCGCGCGAAGACCTCTCGGGCATGGACGTGGCACGCAAGGCGCTGATTCTGGGACGTCTGCTCGGCTATACCGGCGAGCTCTCCAGCCACACGGTAGAATCCTTAGTCCCCAAGTGGGGGCAGGCGATTTCGCTCAAAGAATTCATCAGCCGGCTGGAGGAGATGGATGATCGATGGGCGCAGCGGGTGGATGAGGCCAGCGCAGCCGGCGCCGTGCTGCGGTATGTGGCGAGCGTGAGCGCCAGAAAGATTGCGGTGGGAGTTCGGGCGGTTCCGCTGTCGAGCCCCTTTGCGGGGATCAAGGGTTCCGACAATCAGCTGGTGTTCACTACGGCACGCTATAAAGCAAATCCACTGGTTATCACCGGGCCGGGTGCCGGCGCTGAAGTTACCGCCGCCGGGGTACTCAACGACATCTTGCGGCTGGCTGGGGCGTGATCCGCACCGAGAGTGTCACGGCATTCGCCCCTGGTGGCGTCGGCAATGTTGGACCGGGCCTCGATATTCTTGGATTGGCTCTGGAGGGTGATGGCGACTCGGTTCGAGCAGAGTGGTCGAGCACTTCAGGGATCTCCATCCTCGACCCGGGTCATCCCGATCTCCCTCGGGAGTCGACTCGCCACACCGCGGGCCTGGCCGGAGCCGCGGTGATCGAGCGCGCGAGAGATCGGCGATTGGGAAAGGCCGGAATCGCGCTCAGCGTCTGCAAGGGACTCCCGCTCTCGGGCGGCCAGGGTGGCAGCGCCGCTTCGGCGGTGGCCGCGGCAGTCGCGGTCAACGCATTGCTGGGAAATCCGCTCGATCGAGAGACGCTGGTTGAGGCATGTCTCAGTGCGGAAGAATCGGTCTCCGGGCGGCATGCCGATAACGTTGCTCCCTCCCTGTTTGGCGGGATCGTGCTGGTCCGCTCTCTGAACCCTCTCGACCTGGTCCAGCTCCCAGTGCCTGACGAGTTGCGGGTCGTCCTGGTGCGGCCGGACCAGCAGCTCCGTACGGCAGAAGCGCGGTCGGTGCTGCCGCGGAACATCTCTCGAGAGATCGCCCTCCACCAAGCGGCGCAGGTCGGCGCCATCGTGGCGGCCCTCGGCAGCGGAGACTACGCCCTGCTGGGCAGAGCCATCGATGATCGCATCGCTGAGCCGGCTCGCACCCGGCTGCTGCCCGGTTTTGCGGAGGCCAAGCGAGCCGCACTCGACGCCGGTGCGCTGGGAAGCTCCATCTCCGGAGCCGGTCCCACAGCTTTTGCTCTCACCCGCGGCACTGAGACAGCGGAGCGGGTGAGCGAGGCGATGACAGC
>JBJMPB010000253.1:0-2508 GCA_045803455.1 Gemmatimonadales bacterium
CGGCGGCGTCAAGGACCCGCGGTCACCCGGGAACCGGCTCGCCCAAGCGCACGTCGAAGCACTCCGCGCCTATTTGGACGCAGGTTCCGGGTCGACCGTCGGTGGGCACGTCCCGCACGTCACGATGACCATCAACTTCGACGCCATCACCCGGCAACTCAGTGATGCGACCCTGAGCCACGGCGGACCCATCAGCATCGGCATGGCCCGCCGGATCCTGTGCGACGCCCGGATCCTGCCCGCCGTGCTGAACGGCGCCTCCACCATCCTGGATGTTGGTCGCAGTCAGCGGCTGTTCCCGACCCATCTACGGGATGCGTTGGTGCTGCGGGACGGGGGCTGCGCCTGGCCCGGCTGCGACCGACCCGCCGGCATGACCCAAGCCCACCACATCACCAGCGTGCGCCGTGAGGCGCTTGATTTCCGAACGGAGGTGAAAGACCCCCGACGCCGGGCCGTCACAGCGGCCTGGTGAAGCTGAGGGCAGTCTGACCTGCGGGAATGGCGGGTCGGATGGGAGCAGCCCTGACAAAGTCGAGGCGTCTCGGCACGGCCAGACGGGGCGGGTTCGGCGAGCGAGACGAGAAGGCATACGAGAGGAACCGGTGTTTGAGGCCCCGTTATGTGGAACCGACTCCAACCTGGCGGATGTGGGTCGGTATGTGGTGCGCGTCAGCCGAAAAGCTGTAAGGCGTGACGTCCGTCCAACGGTCCGAACCGGGATCGGGGGACAGCCGACGGGAAAGGTCTGTGGCGTACTCGTCGGGGCCACCGGGGTAAAGCCGGGTGCCTCCCTCGTCGATCGGAAACAAGTGAACACGGGAACCATCCCAGGGTGTCCCTTCCCGCGGCCACACCAGGTCCGCGGCGGGTAGGTGTCATTGCCCACCGATAACTCTGGGGTGGGGCGGAGCCGCCGTAGTACTCCGAGGACGGGAAAGCCGTCCACATGGGGAAGGGCGGCAGTGAGTCAGTTAATGGAGGACTGCCATGTCAGAAGAAGCGTCGGTGAACATCGATGCGCTGTTGCTCGACCCTGCCGAGGCTGGGCGGCAGGTACTGAGAATGCAGGCGAAGTTGCATTCATGGGCGGCCACAGGTCGTGGCCGTAGGTTTGATGATCTGTTCAACCTCGTTGCCGAACCCGCTTTCCTGGTTAATGCCTGGGAACGGGTCCGCCGGAATACCGGAGCACGTAGCGCGGGAGTCGACCACCGCACCGTCACGGCGATCATCGCCGGACCTGGCGGTGCGGCCGGGTTTTTGACGGACATCCGTACCGAACTCAAACAGCGGACGTTCCGTCCACTGCCGGTAAGGGAACGGATGATCCCGAAACCCGGGACGACCAAACAACGGCGACTGGGCATTCCGACGGTGGCCGACCGGGTAGTACAGGCTTCGCTGAAACAGGTGTTGGAACCGATCCTGGAAGTCGATTTCTTCCCTGGCAGTTACGGGTTCCGGCCGGTCCGCCGCGCCCAGGACGCTATCGAGGACATCCGCAAGACAGCCCGCGAGGGTTACGAGTGGATCTTCGAGGCGGATATCACCGCGTGCTTCGACGAGATCGACCACACCGCTCTGGTTGAGCGGTTACGTCGACGTATCGCCGACAAACGGGTGATTCTCCTGGTCAAGGCGTTTCTCCATGCCGGGATCCTCACTGAACAGGGTGACAACCGGGACACCGTGACTGGCACCCCGCAAGGCGGGATTCTCTCTCCCCTCCTCGCGAATCTCGCCCTCACCCACCTGGATGATCATTTCCAGGCCAAGTGGGACCAGCATCGGACGGGCACACAACGGGCCCGATACCGTCAACTCGGAGGAGCCACCTACCGCCTTGTGCGGTACGCGGACGATTTCGTGGTGATGGTGTTCGGCACCCGGGACCATGCCGATGCTTTGTGGGACGAGGTCAGTGATGTCCTTACCGGGATTGGGCTTCGTCTGGCCCCGGAAAAGACCCGGGTGGTCCACATCGACGAGGGCTTTGACTTTTTGGGGTTCCACATCCAGCGGCATCAACAGAAAGGCAGCAACCGGCGATTGATCTACTCCTACCCGTCGAAGAAGTCGACTGTGAACATTCGGCGGAAGGTCAAATCTCTCACCAAACAGATCACCCACCAAGCCGCGGACGAGATCATGCAGCGCCTCAATCGCATGGTCCGCGGCTGGGCGCAGTACTTCCGCCACAGCTCAGCCAGTGTCGTGTTCCATCACCTCCAGGATTATCTTTGGTGGCGGTTCTGGGGCTGGCTGAAGAACAAACATCCCCACACGTCGAAGCGGTGGCTCGTCCGCCGCTACTACCGGGGATGGTGGCCGGAATTCAACGGGACCAGCCTTTGCCGACCGACAGCGATACCCATCCAGCGTTACCGCTACCGCGGCACCCTGATCCCCGCCCCGTGGTCCAAACCCGCCACCGCCGCCACATGACGACTCATGGAGAGCCGGATGCGGTGAAAGCCGCACGTCCGGTTCGGAGGGCGGGCCGCA
>JBJMPB010000275.1:0-3871 GCA_045803455.1 Gemmatimonadales bacterium
CGCTCGAGAGCTCCCGGGCGAGCTTCTACAAGGGCAACGTGCACGGCGGCCGCGTCGTAGTCGTGCTCGGCGGCGGAAATGTGAATGCCATCCCCTCGATGGACGTGATCACCAAGCTTTTCAACGAGGGAAAGGCCTGCATCCTCAAGATGAACCCGGTCAACGCCTATCTGGGACCCTATCTCGAGGAGGCGTTTGCCGACGCGATCCGCCAAGACTATCTGGCGGTGGTGTACGGAGGTGCTCAGGAAGGGTCGTACCTGGCACGGCATCCCGATGTCGATGAGGTTCACCTGACCGGCTCAGACGCGACATTCGATCAGATCGTGTGGGGACCTCCCGGACCCGAGCGCGAGGCTCGAAAGGCGCAGGGACAACCGTATCTTCGCAAGACGGTGACAGCGGAGCTGGGCAATGTATCGCCGGTGCTCATCGTGCCTGGGCCCTACACCGACAAGCAGCTTCAGTACCAGGCGGAAGACGTCGCCGCGGGCCTGACCTTCAATGCGGGGTTCGACTGCAATGCCAACAAGGTGCTGATTCTGCCCAGGGGCTGGAGCCAACGCGAAGCGTTCCTGAAGGCGCTCGAGCGGACGCTGTTCAAAGCAGCGCCCCGCAAGGCCTACCATCCGGGGGCACACGATCGCTGGCAACGCTATTCCAGCGGCCGGCGGTCGGTTACCCACTTTGGCCGGGCAAGCGATCAGATGCTGCCCTGGACCCTGGTACAGGATCTGGACTCCACCAATCGAGAAGAGAGCGCATTCACGTCCGAATCGTTCTGCCCGATTCTGTTCGAGACCCAGGTGGGCAGCGCAGATCCGGTGGAGTATCTCGACAAGGCGGTGACCTTCGCCAACGAGCGTCTCTGGGGAACCCTCTCAGCGGGACTGGTGGTACACCCCCGGACGATGAAGGACCCCGTGCTCGCGGGCTCGGTCGAGCGAGCGATCGCGAATCTTCGCTATGGGTCCGTGTGTGTGAACGCCTGGGCCGGATACCTCTTTGCCTTTGTGAACCCGCCCTGGGGAGCCCATCCCAGCTCCAGCCTGAACGACATCCAGAGCGGGATAGGCTGGGTTCATAACACCCCGATGCTCGAAGGCATCGAAAAAGCGGTGCTGCGTCATCCGCTCACCACCGTCCCCAAGCCCGCCTACTTCCCGAGCCACCGGAGCGCTCACCGGCTGATGCCCCGGATGACCGAGCTGGAAGAGCGCGCGAGCTGGAAGAAGGTTCCCGGTGTCCTGGCCGCGGCGATGAGGGGGTGAGCCCCTACTATCGCTTGGCGAGGAGGCGCTCGGTGAAGTCGAGGCGCTCCTCTAACTCGCTGATTCGACTCTCCAGCGAATCGATGTAGTCCTGTCGAACTTCGGGAGCCGCCGGAGGGCTGGGCAGGTCCCGCAGTGCATAGCGATCCCTGGAATACCAGCCTGACCAGTTCCCTCTAGGTCCCACAGCCACGCAGCGCTCAGACCGCCTCCAGGCTCGGTACGCAAACCAGAGCACCAGGATCCAAAACAGCATTCCAAAGAAACCCATTTTGTCCTCAGCTTGCCGGTTCTCTGCCACTACCTCCCTGGGCCGGTTCCCCCCCACCCCAGGTCTGCTGGATTTCGTCCGCCGCTTTACGCAATATCTCCGCGACACGTTTCAGCGCGGGATCCTCAGGGCCTCGGCGCCAGGCCCGCTTGAAGGTGACCCCTGCGAGGTGCACGAACGCCCCCTGCAGCTCGCCGATGCCGCCGCCGGTAAAGTCGCGGACGGTCTCGCGCACCCGATCCAGAATCTCCTCCAGCATGTCCCGGTGCTGCTCCAGATATCGCTCACCTTCGGGAGTGACGTGATAGACCTTCTTCCCCTCGGTATCAACTGCCCGGACATAGCCCTCGTCTTCCAGAAGCTGAAGCGTCGGGTAAACGGTCCCGGCCGAGGGCGTGTAATAGCCGCCCAACTTCTCCTCCAGCGCCTTGATCACCTCGTAGCCGTGCCGCGGTTTCTCCTTCAGCAGGCGGAGGATCACGAACTTCACCTCGCCGGATTCGAACATCTGGCTACGGCGCCGGGGACCCCGCCCCCGGGTTTGCCAGGCGCCGGTCCACCAGCGGGCGCCAAAAGGGAATCCTGGTCCGAAACCCCAGTCGTCGCGTGGGTTACACATCGGTAAACCTCCGTTTAGCACAAGATACTGCTTACGCACTGTCTTACGATATATCGTAAGAAATAGCGTGAGGTTCGTCAATACCTCCGCAGGGTTTCACCGATGTTGCCGGGAGCGGCGCCGGGGTTTTCGGACCTTATCTGGGGGACGCAGGCACTCCAGTAGGTCCCCCAGAACCTCCAGATTGGAGCGCAGCATCGTCTGGCTCCGGGCACTCTTGGCCAAGCCGAAAGAGCCCTCGATAGCCGCTACCAGAAACGTCGCCAGCTTACGCGAGTCCAGATCTCTCCGCACCGACCCTTCGGTTTGGCCTTGCTGCAGCACCTGGGCGAATCCATCGGCCCAGGTTTCGAACGTGGCCGCCACCCTCCGGCGAAACCGTTCGTCCAGCGGGGACATCTCCTGACCCAGGTTGTTGAGCGGACAACCGAGCTCGACTTCATGAGGCTGAAGCTGGGCCATGCGATGCTTCAACATTCTCTGTAGCGCGCTGATTGGGTCGCCAGGCTCCGCCTGGAGCACACCCAGCCAGCGCTGGAGCAGGAGGTCTCTGACCACCTCATCCACCACGGCGTAGCCCAGCGCCGCCTTGTCGGGAAAGTGATGATACAGCGCGCCCTTGGTCACTCCGGCCTGGTCCAGGATGGTATCCAGGCTCGCGCCCTGGAATCCTCGGCGGTAAATCTCTTTGAAGCCGGCCTGTAGCAGACGATCCCGAGTAATATCCGGTTGCCGCTTGCGCCGGGAGGTGGATTGCTTGGCCATGGTGCTCCAGAAAATGTTTCGTACCAAGTGGTATGTAACGATTCTGCTTTCCCCCTGTCAACCAGCTTGACGGAGCAAAGGAGGTAACGTATTACATACCGCTTGGTATGTTCGCCCACGAAGGTACATCGTTTCCGCAGGACTCGTCCGAGGAGGGTGCATCATGGAACACACGATTGTGCATTTCGAGATTCCCGCAGATCAGCCGGAGCGCGCGGCCACGTTTTATCGAGAGATGTTCGGCTGGGATATCAAGCAGTTCGAGGGATCGGTCGCCGGAGGCATGGAGTACTGGATGGTCCGCACTGTTCCTACCGACGGCCAGGGCCGCCCCACCGTGCCCGGCGTCAATGGGGGACTGATGCGCCGGATGTATCCCAACCAGCCGCTGGTGAACTACATCAATGTCGAGAGCGTGGACGAGTCGGTCAGCCGAGCGGAGCGGCTGGGGGCCGAGGTCCTGATGGGAAAGACACCGGTGCCGGGAATGGGCTGGTTCGCTCAGCTCAAGGATACCGAGGGAAACCTGTTCGCCGTATGGGAAACCGATATGAGCTCGGCGATGTCCGGGGCCGCGGCCGGCGAGGCCAGTGATGCTGGACGGTAAGGAAGCCATGGCCACGGTAGCCGTCCGCGACCTGCAGGCTGCCAAGAAGTTCTATCAGGGCACGCTGGGTCTTCGGCAAACTGATGCGCAAGAAGAGGAGGCGGTCACCTATCAGGTCGGGGCCGCCAAGCTACTGGTGTATCGCTCTCAGTTCGCCGGCAGCAACAAGGCTACGGCAGTCACCTGGCTGCTTGGCCGCGAAGTGGAGAAAGTGGTAAAAGGACTCAGAGGCAAAGGGGTTACCTTCGAGCACTATCAGCTGCCGGGCCTAACCCTCAAGGGCGACATTCACGAGGGTCAGGGCATGCAGGCGGCCTGGTTCAAGGACCCCGACGGCA
>JBJMPB010000349.1:0-16902 GCA_045803455.1 Gemmatimonadales bacterium
TGGGCAGGATTGATCTTTTCCCGGGCCTGTGCCGGGCTGAACCAGGCACAGCGATCTACTTCGGGAAAGGTGAGCCATCGGCCCGAGCCGCGGGGCCACTCGGTTTCCATGGTATTACTGGTGATTTGAGTCGGATCGGCCTCACCCTCCCAGGCCCAGGCGTGCACGATCTTACCGGCTTTCTGCCGCACGGCACCCAGTGAGATAAATGGCCCTTCGGGGCGGATACCGGTTTCTTCCTGAAACTCTCGCTGTGCCGTGAAGAGAAGATCCTCCCCGGCTTCGACCACGCCTTTGGGTAAGGTCCAGGCCCCCGCATCCCGGGTCTTCCAGAAGGGACCGCCGGGGTGAGCCAGGAAAATTTGCAGCCCGCCTGTCGATCGTCGGAAGAGGAGGAGTCCGGCGCTGGGTGAGGAGATCTTCAGGGCTGCACTCTCGAGGCGCAGAAATAGCCGGCAGGATCCGGCAGGATGCGTTTGGTCCCCTCGTCCCGGGCTACCTCCCAGCCGGGCTCGGCCTTCCACCAGCCCCAGAATCCTTCTTTCCCCACCGCCGTAATCATGAGATGTTCGGCGTGAGAGTCGGCGCCGCCTGCTTCACCGAGACGAAGATGATCGCCGGCCAGCACGGCGCCTGGGTGAGCCGGGTCTTTGGAGCCCGCGTTGGGGCGCCAGGTAGTGTCGCCTTGTTCGGTCTCCACCCAGCCAACCAGATCGCGCACCGCGCCGCCCACGGCATGAGACCGCGCAATGGAATCCAGCGGAGCCAGGTGCAGGCGGCCGATGCTGGTTTGCCCCGCCGTAGGCTGCGTCTGTACTTGAATCAAGTCATAGTCGCCCGCCAGGCCAAAGGCTCGGGCCGTGATCGGATGCTGGGCCGTTGCGGGAACAGCGGGTCCACACCGCTCCGGAGCGGGAGCGGGAGGCCGCCCCGAGTGACAGCCCAGGAGGCAGCTACTCAGCGCAACCAGTTGTAGGAGGCGCGACTGTGGTTCCACGGTCAGCCCTGGGCTGAAGTCGGAGCCAAGATTTTAGGGAGCCTGCTGACGAGATTCCATCCCGGCCAGGATGGAACCAGAACGAACGTATGAGGATTGAGGGTTATTGGCCATAGTACAGGCAATGGCCCAGAGCTAAAAAGAGTGCTAGGCTTAGAGCCGACTCCTTCGACCTGAAGCAATTATGAGCACACGACGTCTGCTGGGCCGCCGGCCCTCGACACCGGTCCGCACCGCCACATCATCCCGCCCGGGCAACAGCCTTCCGTCCGAGCTGCTGGGACAGACCTGCCGCCGGGTTGGCATCGTCAGCATTGTCTTTGCATCACTCTGGGTCATTACCCTCATTCTGAACAATATCGTGGCCGGGTGGCTGGGCCAGATGGCCTTCATGCAGGCGCTCTGGCCGTTTCCCGGCAATCTGGTTTCCGGTGTTGGCGTCGCGAGCTCTCTCGGGATGACGTGGCTGGCTCATCGCTTGAGCGGCAAACCGCTGCTCCTGGACGTAGGCGCCGGTTATCTCGTCGTTCAATGCCTGCTGATTGCGATTCTGAGCCAGTGGGCGCCGGTGCCCATCTCGCCCCGGGTGTCCTGGGTCTGCATCCCGATTCTGTTCTATCCCGCCATAGTCCCGAACACGCCGAGAAGGACGTTGATAACGTCCCTGCTCGCCGCGTCGACCGAGCCAGTTGCGCTGGCGCTGAGTTACCTGCGAGGGGTGGAAGTTCATCTCAACGCGTTTTACATCATGTGGGACTTTCTCCCCACCTACATCTGCGCCTTTCTTGTGGTCATCCCGGTCAAGATCATTCACCGGTTGGGCCAGCAGGTGCGGCGGGCCCGGGAACTGGGGAGCTACCGGCTGGAGGAACCGCTGGGGAAGGGCGGAATGGGGGAGGTCTACCGGGCCACCCATCAGATGCTCGCCCGGCCGGCGGCGGTCAAGCTCATCCGCTCGGAGCTGATCGGGTCGAGCTCGCCCAGCGCGGCGAAAATCATCATCGAACGATTCCGGCGGGAAGCGGAAGCCGCGGCCTCTCTCCGCTCGCCCCACACCATCAACCTCTACGATTTCGGCATCTCTCAGGACGGCACCTTCTTTCTCGTCATGGAGCTCCTCGATGGTCTCGACCTGGAGACGCTGATCGAGCGATATGGCCCGGTACCGGCGGATCGGGCGGTGCACCTGCTGCGGCAGGCCTGTGAGTCGCTGGCCGAAGCCCACACCCGTGGCCTGGTCCACCGAGACATAAAGCCCTCGAACATTTTTACCTGCCGGATGGGACTCGATGTCGACTTCGTGAAGGTTCTCGATTTCGGGCTGGTCAAGGCCATGGGAGAGGGAGACCGGGAATCCACGATGCTTACCCAACCCGACAGCACCACCGGCACGCCGGCCTACATTGCGCCCGAGGTGATCCGGGGCGACAGGGTGCCGGACCACAGGTTGGACATTTATACCCTGGGGTGCGTGGGCTACTGGCTCCTGACCGGCCGGATGGTATTCCAGGCCCCCAACGCCATTCAGCTCATGTATCAGCACGCCAATACAGCGCCGGTTGCGCCTTCGCAGCGGAGTGAGCTGGAGGTGCCGGCAGATCTGGACCGCATCATTCTGTCCTGCCTGGCCAAACTGCCCGAGGACCGTCCCCAGACGGCCCACGAACTTTCCCGGTTGTTGGCCGCGTCGGCCGCGGGCAACGGGTGGACCGAAGAGCGGGCGCACCGCTGGTGGGACCGGCACCATCCGGCCGCCGGCGGAATCCGGTCCCCAGAGGCGCGGCAACAGGTGCTCACCAAGACCATGGACCTGGAGTGGGAGCCCGTGACCACCCCGGCATCGGGGCTGGGCTCTGCCGCTTCGTGACGTTCTTTTCTTCCCGCTGACGATTCCATGACCGCCAGAGGCCTGGCCGCCAGACGCTATGACCGGGCTGGGCCGCTCGACCGCGCCCTCCGCCCCTTCGCCGACGTGCGTGCGGGGGAGGGGGGAACCGTCCTGCTGCTGGCTCTGAATGTGTTTGTCCTCCTGTCGGCCTACTATTTCATCAAGCCGGTGCGCGAGGCGCTGATCCTGTCGGGCCAGGGTGCGGAGGTGAAGTCATATGCCTCGGCAGGACAGGCGCTCCTCCTGTTACTGCTGGTACCCGCCTACGGATTGCTAGCCGACCGGCTTCCCCGCCGTGGTTTGCTGAATGCGGTCACCGCGTTCTTCGTGTTCTGCCTTGCCGGGTTCTACGCTCTCATCCAGGCCGGCGTTCAGGTTGGCGTGGCCTTTTTCCTCTGGGTTGGGATCTTCAACTTGATGATCCTGGCCCAGTTCTGGTCTTTCGCCAACGACGTCTACACCAAAGATCAAGGCGAGCGGCTCTTTGCCATCGTGGCATTCGGGGGATCATTGGGAGCCGTGTTGGGAAGCGTGCTGGCCGGGAAGTTCATTCCTCTGATCGGCATTCCCCAGCTATTACTGGCCGCCGCGGGGCTCCTGATCCTGGCTGCGGTACTCAGCAACGTGATCGATGGCCGCGAACGGGTCCGGCAGGAGACCCACCTCCCGCCGCATCTCACCACCGCCGAGATTCCCGCAGCCACCGGTGAATATCAGATCCAGTCGGTCGCGGACGAAAAGAAACTGACGGTCTCCCTGCCGGGCATCGGACCGACCTCGCGCAAGGGAACCTTCCGTCTCGTATTTCAGGACCGATACCTCCTGCTGATCGCTGGCCTGGCCTTGATCCTCAACTGGGTGAACACCACGGGAGAGTACATCCTGGGCAGGACGGTCGAAGGAGCAGCGCAGGCTGCGGTGGCGGCGGGTACAGCCAGGGGACTCTCCGTCTCCGAATACATCGGCGAGTTCTACTCCCAGTTTTTCTTTGCGGTCAACCTGCTGGGGCTCACGGTCCAGCTGTTCCTGGTGTCGCGGATTCTGAAGTACCTGGGTGTCAGAGTGGCGGTTATGGTGCTCCCCGTCATCGCACTCTTCGGTTACGCCATCCTGGCGTTTGCCCCGATCCTGGCGCTCGTTCGAGTAGTGAAAATCGGAGAAAACGCCACGGACTATTCGATTCAGAACACCGTACGCAACGTGCTCTTCCTGCCCACTAGCCGGGACCAGAAGTACAAAGCCAAGCAGGCCATCGACTCGTTCTTCGTTCGAGGGGGTGACGTGCTCTCCGCCGCCCTCGTCTACGTAGGCACCACGTGGCTGGCGCTCGGATCCACCGGCTTTGCCCGGGTGAACCTGGTCCTGGCCTTAGTCTGGGTGCTGCTCGCGATGGCGATCGGGCGGGAGTATGGACGCAAATCGAGAACGCAGCAGACCAGCGCACCGTAGTGACACGACTCTGGTCCTCGTTCGCCGTCGGCCTGGCTACGGCCGCATGCGGCGGCCCGCCACCAGCCTCAGCTCCAGTCCCGCAGATTTCACCGCAAGAGATTGCGACCCGGATCTATCTCATCGGAGACGCGGGTGCCCCCCTGGCGGGCGGTGAGCCTGTTCTCGAGGCATTGAGCCGAGACCTTGCGGCGCAGCGAGTGGAGACCGTTGTCGTTTTTCTGGGAGACAACGTCTACCCCAAGGGCCTGCCCGCGCCGCAGGATCCGGAGCGGGCCGAAGCAGAGCGCCGCCTCCGGACCCAGCTCCAGGTTGTCGAGCGGGCCGGCGTCAAAGGCTACTTCGTGCTCGGGAATCACGATTGGAACAGGTTCGGGAAGGGCGGCTGGGAAGCAGCGCTTCGGCAGGGTCACTACATCGATTCTGTGGGCCATGGCTACGCCACGCTCAAACCGGAAGGAGGTTGTCCTGGACCGAGCATTGTCGATATCGGCACCCGGGTCCGGCTGCTGCTGCTTGATACTCAATGGTGGCTTCATGCAGCCCCCAAACCGGTGGATCCCACCTCGAGCTGCCCGGCGGACAGCGAGCAGGAGATCGTGGACTCGCTCCGCAGCGCCATCCAAAATGCCGGAGTTCGCATGACGCTGGTCGCGGCCCACCACCCGCTAGCCAGCGGCGGACCCCATGGCGGACACTTCGGATGGGAGGACCACATCTTTCCTCTGCGGCTGGCGGTGCCCTGGTTGTGGCTCCCCCTGCCCTTCATCGGATCGCTGTATCCCTCGGCGCGACAACACGGCGTGTCCAGTCAGGACATGTCTTCTCGCGCCTATCAGCGGCTCATTGCCGCGTTCCGGCGAGCGTTCTCCGGCCGGTCTCCGGACCTGTACGCCGCGGGACATGAGCACAACCTTGAGGTCATAGCCGGAGGCCCCGTCCCGCTGCAGCTGGTGAGCGGCGGCGGGATCTACCAGCACACCGACAAAGCGGCCAACATTCGGGGAACCCTGTTCGCGAAGGGCGCAAGTGGGTTCGCTCGATTGGACGTGCCATCTGCCGGACCGGCTCGACTGGCGGTGCTCACGGTAACGGCCGACGGCCAAAGTCACGAAGCCTTTTCTACCTGGGTAAAATGAAGTCGATGCCACATTGCCGAGTGTTGTTCCTGAGCCTGACGGCATCCTTGATCGGGTCGACGGCAGTCGCTCAGACCACCTCCAGGAGAGACACGCTGGTTGCAGCCGGGCCCCAGTACGATGCGGGGTGGGTGCACGAACTCATGCTCGGCCGGGAATACCGGTCGCTGTGGACCACCCGGATCTCCGTCCCCGTCCTCGATCTGGGCAGCTTTGCCGGAGGGCTCCGTCTGGTCTCGAAAGGCGGCGGTTACCAGACCAAGTCGCTGCTGCTGGTGGGCGCGGACGGTCGCGAGTTTTTCTTCCGGTCTGTCGACAAGGACCCCTCAGCCACCTTGCCGCCCGAGCTCCGGCCCACCGTAGCGGGGAGCGTGGTGCGGGACCAGACCAGCTCGGCATTTCCCACTGCTCCACTGGTGGTGGATCGGCTGCTCCAGGCGGTCAAAATTCCCCACGGCCCCGCTCGCCTGTACGTCCTGCCTCGGGATAATCGGATGGGACAGTTCGAGGCGGAGTTCGGCGGGCTCATGGGGTTCCTGGAAGATCGAATCGGCGGGTCCAGCGGTCCGGCTGCAAGGTGGGGCGGCGCCACCGAGCTCATCGGGAGCGACAGTCTCTTTGCCCGCACCGGCCGCAGCCCGGATGACCGAGTGGATGCGAGGGCACTGCTCAAGGCGAGGCTCTTCGACGTGCTGATTGGCGACTGGGATCGCCACTCCGACCAGTGGGTCTGGGCCCGGTACAGCGACAGCGTTCCTCGAGTGTGGGTTCCGATTCCCCGAGACCGGGACCAAGCCCTCGTCAAATACGATGGGCTGCTGCTGTCGGTGGCACGGACCAACGCGCCCCAGCTGACGAATTTCGGCCCGAAGTACCCTTATCTCCCCGGTGCCACCTGGAATGGCAGAGACCTCGACCGCCGTTTCCTGGTCGAGCTCGATTGGCCCGAATGGCAATCGGCAGTTGTCGCCATACAAGCCAGCCTGACCGACTCAGCTATTGCACATGCCGTACAGGCCCTACCGCCCGAGCACCTCGCCATCCAGGGTGAGGCGCTCAATGCTGCGCTGCGCCGGAGACGGAATGACCTGCCCAAGGCCGCGGACAAGTACTATCGCCTGCTGGGCGAACAGGTCGATGTTCATGCGACCGCTCAATCGGACCAGGCGCACTTCACTCGAGTCGGTAAAGGCAGCGCGGAGCTCACGCTCTCCCGAGCCGACGAGAGTGGCTCCTCGACCCCGTACTACCGGCGCCGGTTCGACTCCGGCACCACCAAGGAAGTCCGAGTCTTTCTCGGAGCCGGTGACGACCGCCTCGCAGTGATGGGTCCCGGCACGGAGGGGCCACTGCTCAGAGCGCTGGGTGAGGAAGGCCGGGATCAGCTGGTAGACTCGAGCCGGTCAGGTCGGGAGAAATTCTATGACGACAGCACCGGGCCGGCTCATACTCAAGGCTTTGCCACAAAGGTAGACCACCGCCCCGATATCACACCTCAACCGCGCGAGAACGAACTGCCGCCCCGTGACTGGGGACAACGCTGGATTCCCTACACCTGGGCGAGCTATGGGCCGGATATCGGCCTCTTCATCGGCGGCGGCCGCATCCTGAGCGTCTATGGTTTTCGAAAATATCCCTACTCGAGTCGGCACCGGTTCCTGGCGGGGATCGCGACGGGACCCTGGACGTACCGGCTGGACTACCAGGGCGATTTCCGGCGGGAGGATTCGAGAACGCATTTCGAGCTGTTCGCCCGAGCCTCCGGAGTTGAGGTCATCAGCTTTCACGGCTTTGGAAATGAAATCCCAGCTCCGGGCGACAACGAGTTCTATCGAGTTACCCAGGACGCGTACGGACTTCTCCCCCTGATGGCATTTTCCGTCGGGCCGCACTCGGAGATCCAGCTGGGGCCGCTCCTGAAGTACGCGTCGACCGACAACCGGCCGGACCGATTCCTTGCCACCCTGGGCGATCTCTACGGCACCGGAAACTTCGGAGAGCTCGGCGGCAGGCTCACCCTACGGCACGATACCCGCGATCGCGAGCAAGCAGCGCAACGGGGCTTGTACGTCGAGCTGACCGGGACCCTGTACCCGGCTCTGTGGGACGTCGACAGCGTCTTCGGCGAAGTGCACGGTGAGGCGCGGACATTTCTTACGGCTCATGCGCCGCTCGATCCCACTCTGGCACTCCGGGTGGGCGGCAAGAAGGTCTGGGGGCAGTATCCGTTTTTCGAAGCGGCATTCCTCGGCGGCGCCTCGACGGTGCGGCTGGGCACGGTGAATCGCTACGCCGGCGACGCGTCGGCTTACGGGTCGGCCGAACTGCGGCTGGCCCTGGCCCGCTTCGAGTTGATTCTGCCCACGCAGCTCGGTGTCTTTGGACTGGCAGACGTAGGTCGAGTCTACCTGGCCGGCGAGAGCTCCGATACCTGGCACTCCGCTTTCGGCGGCGGGCTCTCTCTTTCATATCTGCAGCGGGCCTACACCTTCTCGGTCGCGCTGGCGGCGGGGGACGAACGAACCGCCGTCTATGTCCAGGCCGGCTTCGGATTCTGACGCGCGAGCCGCGTCGGCTGCCGCGCTGGCGGCAACCCTCATCATTACCCTCCAGCTCGCAGGGAAGGCTACCCGCGACGCCCTCTTTCTCTCGAGCTTCGGTGTAGCAGCACTGCCGGCGATCGTCATCGCCGCCGCGGCGCTCTCCGGAATCCTTGCTATCCTGATTGCCGGGGTCATGGCGCGGAGCCAGCCGGTTCGGCTGGTACCCCGACTGTATGCCCTCAGCGCCGCGCTACTGCTCGCCGAATGGGCCCTGGTCGGCTCCGCCCAAAAGGCTGCGGCCGTTCTCGTCTATCTCCACTTCACCGCCGTCGGTGCGATCCTGGTCTCCGGATTCTGGGCCATTATCAACGAACGGTTCGACCCCAGAACCGCGCGTCGCACCATTGGGCGGATCACTGCCGGCGGATCCATCGGAGGACTGCTCGGTGGACTGCTGCCCGAGCGAGTCGGATCCGTGCTGTCGCTGAACGCCATGCTCCCGGTGCTCGCCGTCCTGCACCTGCTCGCCTCCGTCCTGGTCATGAGAATGGGGAGCGGTGAACGTCCGCAACTGTCAGCTGGTGAAGGAGCCGAAACCGAACCGCTCGTGAGCGGTGGGCGGGTGCTGCGCGGCTCCACCTACCTCCTCGGAATTGCCTTGCTGGTAACGCTCACGTCCTCGGCAGAGGGAGTTCTCGATTACGTGTTCAAGGCCCGAGCGAGTTCAGCTACTACCAACGGAGAGCAGCTGCTTCGATTCTTTGCGGCCTTCTACACGGCCACTGCGCTGATCGGGATTTTCATTCAGGTCACCGCGCTGCGGCCCTTGTTGGGAAGACTAGGCGTAGCCCGCAGCGCATCGCTCCTGCCCGCAGGGGTGAGTCTCGGCGCAGTTGGGGCCCTGCTGGCTCCCGGTGTGCTGCCCATCGCCCTGGCCCGGGGAACCGAAGTGGTTCTGCGAAGCTCGGTGTTTCGCGGGGCTTACGAGCTGCTCTTTACTCCGGTTGCACCATTGGAGAAGCGGGCCACCAAGCTGTTGCTGGATGTGGGCGCCGCGCGAGTGGGAGATATCCTGGGTGCCGGACTGATTCTGGGCGCGCTGGCGCTGACCAGCGGTGGGGCCGGACGGCTGCTACTGGGTCTGATTGTCCTGTTGTCGGCTCTGGCCCTCGTCGTCGCTCGCCGGCTTCACCTCGGCTACGTCGCTGCGCTCGAGGGAAGTATTCATCGGCAGGCGGGACCGCTCCCCGACCCGACCGAGGATGATGCCGCCGCCTGGCTGCAAACGGTTGGAGGGTTCGATCTGAGTGGGATCCGGTCCCGCCTGGCCATCCCCACAGACTCACGCTCTGTCGCAGAGCCATCGGTCCGACGAGCCACTCCACCGGTCATCGAAACGCCGCTGGATCAGGCGATTCATCATGGCACCGCCGAAGAGGTCACTCGGGCTCTGACGGGAAACACTCCGGCAGCCGACCAGGTCGAGAGCATCGTCGAGCTCTTGGCCTGGGACGCGGTGGCTCCGGCCGCCATCGCATCATTACGTCGGGCAGCATCGTCTCAGACTGACCTTTTCGTCCGGCGACTGCTCGATCCTGACGAAGACTTTGCCATACGGCGGAGGCTGGTCAACGTGCTCGCGGGAGCGCCGAGCCCCAGGGCTTTCGAGGGACTGCTCCAGGCATTGAACGATCGGCGCTTTGAGGTGCGGTACCGTGCAGGACGCGCGCTCAGCCGTATGACGGGTGAGATCCGGAATGCTTCGGTGGACCGGGCCTACATTCTTGGCGTAGTCGAGAAGGAAATAGGAGTGGAACGCGGTGTGTGGGAGAGCCGGCAGCTGATTGACTCGGCGGAGGAGGAGCGCTCTCCCATGGAGGTGGAGGTGCTACGGAACCGGGTCAGCCGCAGTCTGGAGCACCTCTTCACACTGTTGTCCCTCATCCTGCCGAGAGAGACCCTGCGGCTGGCTTTTCACGCCTTGCACACCGACGACGCCTACCTCCGGGGCACTGCGCTGGAATATCTGGAGACGGTGCTTCCTGGGTCGGTGTGGAACAAACTCCAGCCTTTGCTGGAACGGGGAGACGAAGCCGCTTCGAGAACCAAGGGCGCGGGGCAGGCTTTAGAGGATCTCCTGGCCTCCAGAGAGTCGATCAGCCTCGCCCTGGCCGAGGCGCGCCGCCAACGGTGAAGGTCTGTGTCAGCGGACCGCGGGTGGGGGGATACGGCCGTATTTCCGCAGGGTTTGCACCAGGCGATCATGAGGGAGGCTGTAGGCGCGGATGTCATCCGCGCCGGTCATGGTTTCGGCAGCAACCAAGGCATTAGTGACCGCTTCTTCTGTCGCTTGCACGGTAGCCCCAAACAGCGGATCGAGGCGCTCATTGGGAAGCATCTGAAGCGTCACGAGACTCGAGTCGGCGGTAGCACCGGGGTTCGCGGTGGAGAAGGCAACAAAGATGTCGCCCGAGAAATTGCTGGCTATGCTGCCCTCCCGTCCCAACCCAAGTGAGGCGCGTTTCACCAGGCGGCGAAGCTGATGAGGCAGCACGGGGGCGTCGGTGGCGATCACGATGATGATCGATCCGAGCTCTGCCTGACGGCCTTCACGGCTGGAGCTCTGCTGCCCACACCGGGGCATCTCGCGTAGCCACTCGCGGCTCGGCGGCGATGAACCGGCCACACAGACCATGGGCGCAGTGAACTCCTTGCCCACCGGCACCCCCGCGATACGAAGGTTGGGGCGGGTACCGTAGTTGCACTGGACCAGCACGCCCAGGTGAACCCACCGTCCTGCGCAGAGAGCACCCGCGAGGCGGTTCCGATTCCACCCTTGAACCCGTTACAGAGCATGCCGGTGCCGCCGCCCACCGCGCCTTCGGTGACGGCGCCACCGCGGGCGTTGTCCAGTGCCGCGAATACATGCTCAGGCTTCACATGGAAGCCGTTGATGTCGTTGAGCACGCCGTCCCAGGTCTCAGCCACGACCGGCAGCGCCCAGCGAAAGCCTGACTGGTGTTTCAGCATCCACTGGATGGCAGCATCACGGGTTACGCCCACACTGTGCGTGTTGGTGATCAGCACCGGTCCCTCCAGCACACCGGATTCCTCGATCCAGGTCGTGCCGGTCATCTCACCATTGCCGTTGAGCGTGAACCAGCCGGCGAACACCGGCTGTCGCGCCGTACGGCCGCGCGGCAGGATAGCGGTCACGCCGGTGCGTACCGGTCCCTTTCCTTCCACCAGTCGACCGGTTCCCTCTATCAGCGTGGTATGGCCGACCTCAACGCCCACGACATCGGTGATAGCGTTGTAGCGTCCCGGCATTCCGTCGAAGGGAACGCCGAGATCCCGGGCGCGAGGTTTCGCTTGAGCGGAAAGGGTGAGGCTGGGCAGGTCAAGAGTGACGGAGAGCAGTGCCAGTAATGCGAAGACCGCGCTGGACCTCCAGACAACGGCCATGGTCAGGTCCTTGAGTGGGCTGCCCGCTCGAGCGCACGGTCCAGCACGTCGAGTGCGAAGTCGACGTCCTCCGCGGTAATACAAAGTGGCGGTTTGATACGCAGCACGTTGCCGTCCAGGCCACCTTTGCCCAGCAGCACTCCCATTTCCCGGGCAGCCTCAAGCACTTCGAGCGTCGGACCCGAAGCCGGAGCGCCGGTAAGCGGGTCGGCCAGTTCTACACCGAGCATGAGTCCCAGCCCTCGCACGTGACGCACCAGACGGTGCTGCCCTTGAAGTTTCTGCAAACCTTCCAGGAACCGGCCACCCACCACTCGGGCGTTCTCCTGCAGATTCTCCTCATCGATGACATCGAGCACGGCAAGACCCGCGGCCATGGATACGGGATTGCCGCCGAAGGTATTGAAGTGGATTCTCCGGGTCAGGGCCTCCGCGATCTCCCGCCGGGTGGTTACCGCGGCCAAAGGCATTCCGTTGCCGATGCCTTTCGCCATGGTCACAATGTCGGGTACCACGCCGTAGTTCTGGAATCCCCAGTAGTGCTCGCCGGTCCGGCCAAATCCGGTTTGCACCTCGTCGGCAATACACAGACCACCGTACTCCCGGGCTATCGCGTAGGCCTCGCGGAAGTAATTGGGAGCGCCCCGGGTCACTCCCCCGACGCCCTGAACTGGCTCGGCGATGTACGCCGCGATCGCCCCCGGGGTGGAGAACCGGATCAACTCACGGATGTCCGCCGCCGCCCTGGAGGCGATCTCCTCCGGTGTGCCGGTCAGCATCGTGCTCGAGGGATCGGGCGAGAGAGCGTGATGTACCGCGGCCGGCCCGGGAAGGGGATACTTCCAGGTGTGGTGTGAGGTCATTCCCACGGAGCTGGGCGAGCCGCCATGATAGGCGTTCCGGACGGCGATCACATCGAAATTGCCGGTGTAGAGCCGCGCGAGGGTTACCGCCAGATCGTTTGCTTCACTCCCACTGTTGACGAAGTAGGTCACATCCAGCCCGGGCGGCATCTTCGAGGCGAGTTTTTGCGCCAGCAGTGGAAGATTGGGGTGCAGGTAGATGGTGGTGGTGTGCTGCAGGGCATTCATCTGCTCCTGCATTCGGCGTAACACCTTGGGATGGCAGTGGCCGCAGGAAACCGTAACGATGCCGGCAAAGAGATCGAGGTACCGGCGGCCGGTTTCGTCGAAGAGGTACTGCATCTTGCCTTCGACAATCATCAGTGGATCGCGATACAGCGTGAATACCGCGGGGTTCACGTACTGCTGCCGGAGAGCCAGCACCGCCTCGCGAGAGGGCCCGGTGTATGGCTTGGGCATATAGTCGAAGGCCGGCATTGATACCGGCCGGGTGATCACGTCGGTGGCCATCGTATCGATCCTGAGGTTAGGCGCTCCACCTGGTGGTAGTCTTTTTGGACCGGGTCCAGAACTCGATGGAGCCGTGCCCGGTGATGTCTCCGGCACCGAACTTGGATTCGTTCCAACCGCCGAAGGAAAAAGGCTCCCGAGGGACCGGGACACCCACGTTGATCCCGATCATTCCGGCCGATGCCCGTTCGGCTACCTCGCGCGCCGCTCCACCGTGCTGGGTGAACACCGACGCCGCATTGCCATAGGGCGACGCATTCTCCACCGCGAGCGCCTGGTTCAGATCGTCAGTGCGAATGATGGCCAACACCGGACCGAAGACCTCCTCCTGCGCTATGACCATCTCCGGCCGCACCCGGTCCAGAATGGTGGGGCCGATCCAGAACCCCTCCTCCTTGCCCGGAACCCGAAGATTGCGTCCGTCCAGCAGGAGGACGGCACCCGCCGACACCGCCTGATCGATCGAGCGGCTGATCCGATCGCGGGCCTCCTGTGAGATGACTGGACCGATATCCCGGCCGAGCACGAGGTCCCGCACTTGCTCGACCAGCCTGCCGATGATGTGATCAATGTCCGAAACCGCCAGCATGACCGACCCCGCCATGCAGCGCTGCCCGGTACATCCAGACATCGAGGCCACCACGTTCGCTGCCGTGAGACCGGGATCGGCGTCCGGCAGGACGAACAGGTGGTTCTTGGCCCCTCCCAGCGCTAATGCCCGCTTGAGACTGGCAGTCGCCCGGCGATATACCAGTTTGGCTACCCGGGTGGACCCCACGAAGCTCACGGCACTGATCGCCGGGTGATCACAGATGGCCTCCACCACCTCCTTGGTACCATGCACCACATTGAATACCCCGGATGGAAGCCCCGCTTTCGTCAGCAGCTCGGCGATTCTGCCGGCGCTGAGCGGCACCAGCTCCGACGGCTTGAGGATCATGCAGTTGCCCAACGCGATCGCATTGGGAATGGTCCAGTGAGGCACCATGCAGGGGAAGTTGAACGGAGCGATCGACGCAACGACGCCAATCGGATGCCGGTCCATCCGGCATTCCACCCCGCGGCTGACCTCCAGCACCTCGCCCGCGGCAATCTGGGGAAGCGAGCAGGCGAACTCGGTCAGCTCGACGGCCTTGCCTATCTCAGCCTCGGCCTCGCTCTGAATCTTTCCGTGTTCTTCAGAGATCAACGCGGCCAGCTCGCCCCGGTTCTGCTCCAGTAAGCTGCGATAGCGGTAGAAAATCTGCACCCGATCCTTGATGGGGGTCGTGCTCCAGGTGGGAAACGCTGCTGCGGCGGCATCGACCGCTGCCGACAGGTCAGAGGTAGACGAGAGTGGCACATGGGCCAGAAGACTCCCGTCACTCGGGTTGAGGACTTCGAGCTGAGATCGTGCGGTGCTCGCGGAGAACCTGCCCCCCACAAAATTGTGGACGGTTGGGTATCTGGTGCGGGTCAAAGGTGGAGCGGAAGTCTGGCTGGCTCTCGAAGCCATGGGTCTCCAGAGTAAGGCGTTCCCTAGTATACATCGAACTCAGGTCTTGATTTTCGGGATTTCTTCGGGTAGTGTGCTGTCTCAAGGAGGAGCACATGAATCTCGAAGAAAAGCTGGACCTCCTGATGTCCCTGGCCACAGACGACCGCGAGGGGCTTCCCCCCCGGCTGCAGCACACCAGGGATGTCGGCGCCCTTCGCCCGCTCAACATCCGCAATCTTCGCCCGTTGCCCGGCACCCGAATGTCGCTCCTTCGCATTCTGATGACCAACGCGTGCAGCTACAACTGTCACTACTGCCCCATGCGGCGAGACCGGCCCATGCCACGCACACTGCTCAAGCCGGAAGAGATGGTACGCATTTTTTTGGCGGCACATCAGCGGGGATGGTGTCAGGGGCTCTTCATCACCACAGGCATTCCCGGGCGCCCGGTCAAAATCATGGACGATCTGATTCAGGTGCTGGAGCTGCTTCGCGAGCATCACCGTTTCTCCGGTTACATCCATGTGAAGCTGGTAGCCGGAGGAGAAATGGGCCAGATCGATCGACTGACCTCATTGGCCAGCCGCATCTCACTGAACTTCGAGGTGCCCTGCGGGAGCAGTCTGATGCAGATCGCGCCGGAAAAGAGCTTCGCCACAACGTTGAACAACTACGAACGGGTCAGACAGCTGATTGTCCAGGAGCGGGAGGCTCAGGCGTACGGTAAGCCAAGAGACCCGCTGCATCCCGGCGGGACGGCAGGGATGACGATTCAGTTCGTTGTTGGTGCCACCGCCGATACTGACCAGACCCTGCTGAATACCATCAGAGGATTGCGCACCGGCGGCGGCCTTCACCATCCGCATTTCAGCGCCTTTCGGCCCATCAGCGACACTCCGCTGGAAAATGCCCGGGCCGCGCCGGCGCTCCGGGAGCACCGCCTGTACCAGGCGGCGTATCTGATGCGTGACTACAACTTCGCACCTGACGATGTGGTGTATGCCGAAAACGGCAATCTCCCACTGGCTCAGGATCCGAAAACCGCCTGGGCGCTGCAGCATCCGGAGGCGTTCCCGGTCGAGGTGACCACAGCCCCGCCCGAATCGCTGCTGCGGGTGCCCGGCATTGGTCCCACCGCCGCTCGACGTATCGTCGCCGAAAGGGCCGGGGTCTCATTCAGGAACTTGCGGGATCTTCGAAAGCTGGGGGTGGTCACCACTCGAGCGGGAGGGTTCCTCACCCTGCGGGGACGGCGGCTGCAGTCAGTTCGCTGGAGCGAGCAGCTGGGGTTCTGGGCTCCGGAGGAGGATGTCGGGAATCCACACATTGTGTATCAGGTCAGTCCCGGCACCTTCCGTTAAGGGTCAGCCGGACTGACCGGCCGGAGCCTGCTGCCACCGGCGCAGCTTGGGGATTTCTCGGGCAAACCGGCGGGCCACCAGGCTCGGCAGGTGCATCTCCCGGAGCTTCCCCTCCACTCTGGCCATCATCTCATCCACCGACATATTCGGCTCGGTAAACCTGCCGTCCTGAAGACAATGACTGCAGTACTCGCTGCTTCGGGTTCCGTCGGCATTGCTGCCTCCGCCGGCATGGTCCCGGTTGAGCGGCATGCCGCAGCTCTGACAAAACGGCCCTTTGGGACCGAGCATACGAAACCCTCTCTCCTGCTGGTCACGCGCCCACGGCGCTAGCGGCGGATTGTCCAAATTATCAATTGATCTTCCGCACCGTTAGACCTCCCAAAGCAGGCGAGGATTGCAACGCTTTGGCCGAACTCTCTATCCAAGCTCGCAATCACCGGTACCGGGATCACCGGAATGCCACAGCTCGAGAGCCAAGCCATGTACAAACCGTGTCTCGTCGCCAGCATCACAGCCCTTCTCCTGCTCGGTTCAACGGCGACCCCCATGCCGGCCCAGGAGCATCACCCGGATTACGACGAGGTCGATCCGTGGGTCGGTTTTCAACCCCCTGAGCCGGCTGCCGACTCCTCGGCGGTGGCTCGCTTCCTCGCCGCGCTGGCCGGCAGCGATCCTCTCGTATGTCAGCTTGCTGTAAGCTCGATCGGCAACCACTGGGGTCCGGGTGACGATGACCGGCAGATCGGCGTACTGGCGGGCGAAACGAGACTATCCCGCGAACGCGATGCACTGGGGCGCTCCATCACCGACCCGGCAGCTCTCACTCTTCTCTCCAGCACCCTTTCCGTCCCCAATCCTTGTGTCCGGCGTGCCGCCGCGCGTCTGCTGGGTAACAGCGGGACAAACGAAGCCGTTCGCGGGCTCCGGGCCGCGCTTCAGTCCAAGGATCCACGGGTGCGCGAGGCCGGGGCGCTGGGCCTGGCGGATGCGGAGGATCCGGCTTCGCTGCACGATCTCACCCAGGCGCTCAAGGACAGCGATCAATCGGTGATTCGAATGGCGGCTTATGCCCTGGGAGAGTTGGAGGATGCCCGCGCCGTCAAGCCGCTGGGAGACCTGTTGGGATCCAAGGACGCGCCAACGAGAGCCACGGCGGCCTGGGCGCTGGGTCAGATAGAGGACATTCGCTCGGCGCAACGACTCACAT
>JBJMPB010000537.1:0-4131 GCA_045803455.1 Gemmatimonadales bacterium
ATTATCGCAGCGACTTGGGTTGTTCTGGATTCCGCTCGCTACTCTCCCAACTTCCAAGACTCCCGACTCCTGACTCCCGACTCCTGACTCCCGACTCTCGACTCTCACGGCACCCTCACCGCCCCCAGCACCCGCGTCACCACGTCATCCGTCGTCACATCCTCGGCTTCTGCCTCGAAGGTGAGCACGATACGGTGGCGGAGCACGTCGGGAGCGAGAGCCCGCACATCTTCGGGCACCACATAGGCCCGCTCCCGCAGGAAGGCGTGGGCCCGGGCGGCCTGGGCCAGCGCGATGGACGCACGGGGAGAACCGCCGAACGCCACCAGGGGCTTGAGATCCGAGAGACCGACCAGCCCCGGGTCGCGCGTCGCCCGAACCAGGTCGACGATGTAGTCGACGACTTTCTGATCCATGTACAGGTTGGCGATGGCCTCGCGGGCCGCCAGGATCGCCTCGGGATCGAGCAGGCGCTCCACCGTAATCTCCTGACCCCCGCTCATCCGCAGCAGCACTTCCTTCTCTTCATCCCGGCTGGGATATCCCACCCTCACCTTCAGCATGAAGCGATCGAGCTGCGCCTCCGGCAGCGGATAGGTGCCCTCGCTCTCGATCGGGTTCTGAGTGGCCAGCACGAGAAACGGCTCCTCCAGAGGATAGGTCGAGCCGCCGATGGTGACCTGGTGCTCCTGCATTGCCTCCAGCAGAGCCGCCTGCACCTTGGCCGGAGCCCGGTTGATCTCGTCCGCCAGAATTATCTGGGCGAACAGCGGCCCCTTCTTGACGTGGAAGTCCTGCGACTTCTGGTTGAACACCATCGTTCCGATCACGTCCGCCGGCAACAGATCGGGCGTGAACTGTATTCGGGAGAACGAGGCCCGGATGATCTCCGCCAGCGTGCGGACCGCCAGCGTCTTGGCCAGACCGGGAACGCCTTCCAGCAGAATGTGACCGCCGGTCAAAAGCCCAACCAGGAGGCGCTCCACCATGGCGTCCTGGCCGACGATCCGCCGGGAGACCTCCTTCAGGATCCGGGGCACCGGCAGCATCTCGGCCGGCTTCTTGGACAGCTTGGGCGCGCTCATCTATGCGTGGCTCCGCGGGATGATTGTCCCGACGCCCGCCGGCTGGTGCCGGTTTCATGGTCAGGATCGAGTTGGATGGCCCGGTACAGTGCTGTCTCCTCGCGTGGAGTCAGAGGGCGATAGCGGCCGGCCGGCAGATCGCCCAGGCGTACAGGACCGTAGGAGAGCCGGGCCAGACGGTCAACCTTGAGCCCCAGCGCCTCACACCAGCGCCGGACGATCCGGTTTCTGCCCTCGACCAGCGTCAGATCCAGAATGCTCCGGCCCTCGCTGCCCGGCCGGACCTTCACCTCGCTGGGCACCACCGGCCGTCCGTCGATCACCACCCGCTCCCGCACCGCCTTCGCGATCTCCGCGGCAGGACGTCCGTGTACTAGGGCGGTGTAGCGTCGGGGAATACGGTAACGCGGATGGGTCAGCCGGTGAACCGCCTCGCCATCGGTGGTCAACAGCAAGAGCCCCGTGGTCATCACGTCCAGCCTGCCGACGTACGTCAGTGCAGTGGTGTCGGGGATGAAGTCCAGCACCGTCCGGCGGCCTTCTTCGTCCTTGGCGGTGGTGACCACCCCGAGCGGCTTGTGGAAGGCGAGCCACCGGCGCTCCCGCACCTTCACCGCGCGGTTACCCACGGTGATCTTCTGGCGGGCCGGGTCCACCTTCATGCCCAGCGTGGCCATTTTGCCGTCTACCCGCACCCGCCCGTCTTCGATCAGCTTCTCAGCCGCCCGGCGCGATGCGACTCCGGCGCGGGCCAGCGCCCGCTGGAGCCGCATTTCACTCACGATTCCGCCTCGACGTAGGCGGCCGCGTCATCGGAGCCCTCGGCCACGGCGCGATGCGGTCGCAGCGCGATGGTCAGCTCTTCGGCCTTGGGCAAGTCAGCCAGATCTCGCAACCCGAGCAGCTCGAGAAAGAGCGGCGTGGTGCCGTACAGTAATGGGCGGCCCAACGCATCGCTCCGTCCCACCACCTCGATCAATCCGCGTTCCTGCAGCGAGCGCAGCACTCCGCCGGCGGAGACTCCGCGGATCTCCTCGATCTCGATTCGTCCTACCGGCTGGCGGTAGGCGATAACGGCGAGTGTCTCCAACGTGGCGGCGCTGAGTTTTGGAGTCCGAACCGAAAACTGGGCCCGCTCGAGCGCCGCGGCATAGACCGCGCGGGTGAGGATCTGGTAGCCCCCAGCCAGCTCGACCAGCTCCACCCCATGCTGATCAAACGTGTAATGCTCCCGAAGCTGCTCCAGCGCTACCCTGACATCGGCCACGGTAGCGTCCGGATCGAGTGTCGCCATCTCCTCCGCGGTGATGGGACGACAGGCCGAGAAGAGCGCGGCCTCAAGCAGCTGTGCGAGCGGTGTCACGGGCAATCACCATGGGTGAGAAAGGAGTGGGCTGCAGCAGCCGCACGCTACCCCGCTTGGCCAGTTCCAGCAGCGCCAACAAGGTGGAGAGCACGTCTACGATAGTTGGATGGAAGCCGAGTGCGTCCAGCCAGCGAATCTCATCCTGCTCCGCCAGCAGGGTCTCGATTCGTCGGGTGGCGGTCTCCACGTCCAGCGGCCGCGCCACCACCCGGTGCAGAACCGGAAACGGGATGTTGGCCAGGACCCGCTCCACCGCGGAAAGAAGATCGAGGATCTCGACTTTGAGCGGCGGCGGCGGCTGGGCCGGTGGCGGCGGCAGATAACCTCGGGCAAAGAGCTCGGAGCGGCGATCCGCCGACCGGCCCATCCAAACCGCCACCACGCGGATCTGCTGATACTCGAGCAGCCGTCGGACCAGCTCCGCGCGAGGATCCTCCCAGCCGTCCTCTTCCGGGCGACGGGGAAGCAGCATCTGCGCCTTGAGTCGTACCAGCCGGCTCGCCATGTCCAGGTAGTCGGCGGCCTGATTGAGGCCCAGCTCGTGAATGGCCTGGAGAAACTGGTCTGCGATTCGGGCGATGGGGATGTCGGCGATCTCGAGCTGTTCTTCGCGCAGCAAGTGCAGCAGCAGATCCAGTGGGCCGGAGAAAGCTTCCAGCTCCACCACAAAACCGGGACCGGCTCCCAGCGCGGTGGTCGGGGCCTCCGGAGCCGGAGCGGTCATCACTGAAAGATGTTCCATCCGTCACCTACGCTGAAGGGGAGAATGAGGTGGAGGAGAAATCCCATCGCCTTGAACGCGGGTGTCAGCAGCAATGCCATGACGGGCCGAAACAGAAACATCAGGGCAAAGATCGGGAGATAGCCGAATCGTTGGAGCCCGCGGTACCAGGTCCCCGCGCGCGGGGGTAACGCATGGTACAACAGATGCGAGCCGTCGAGCGGCGGAACCGGAATCAGATTGAAGAAGCAGAGGACCAGATTGAGCCAGATCCCATAGACCAGCATGCGCTGCAAGGTATCCAGCACGGCGGTCATGCTGCTCAAGACCGGCGCGAGCATCCCGACCAGCACGAAAGCCAGCGACCATACCACCGCCAGGATGAGATTGGTGGTCACCCCGGCAGCCGACACCAGGATGTCGCCCTTTCGATAGTTCCTGAACTTGCGTGGATTCACCGGCACCGGCTTGGCGCCGCCGAAGGTGAATCTCCCGCCGGAGCCGAACCAGAGCAGGGCCGGGAGCAGAATGCTCATCCAGGGATCGATGTGCGGAAGCGGATTCAGGGTCACGCGGCCGAGCATGTAGGCGGTGTCATCGCCTTGGCGGAGCGCGACTGCCGCGTGGGCGTATTCGTGAGCGACCATGGCAAACACCAGCATGGGTAGCGCGAGCACGAAGTCGCCGAGTTGTTGGTCCAGGGAACCATCCTATGCGAGGCCGCCGAAGGTTAAACGGACCTGAAGGGCAAAGTCAAAGTCGTTCGCCGCTTGACCTTGCAGTGTCACAGCTCTATGTTTTCGCTCTTCAACACGCCGGACCTGTTTCCGGATGAATCCTTCTTCTGTCTGAGGTTGCTGTGCCCCGAATCAGGTCTGCCGCCAAGCGCATGCGCCAAGCTCGCGCCCGAGCCATCCAAAATCGTACTCAGCGGAGCCAGCTCCGTACTGCCCTCAAGC
>JBJMPB010000462.1:0-4948 GCA_045803455.1 Gemmatimonadales bacterium
GGAGCACCGCCGATGGGTGGACCGTGGCCACAACGGCCTCAGCAAACTCTGTCGGAATCGGCCGCCCGCGGTCCTGAGTCACCCGGAACTGCTTTCCCAGCAGTGCCTGCGCGGCGGTGGCCCCAAGCGCCACAACCACCCGCGGCTTCACCAGACGGATCTCCTCCTGAAGCCATGGGTTGCAGGCGCGCACCTCGGCGGCGTTGGGCTTCTTGTGCAGCCGGCGTCCCCGCTCGATCACCACAAATTTGAAATGCTTCACGGAATTGGTAACGTACACCCGAGTCCGATCGATGCCCGCTGCCTCCAGCGCCGCATCCAAGAGCCCACCCGACGGCCCGACAAAGGGATGACCCTGACGATCTTCTTGATCCCCGGGCTGCTCCCCAACGAGCATCACATCCGCCGTGCGCGGCCCCTCACCAAACACGGTTTGGGTAGCGTTGACCCAGAGATCGCAGCCTCGACAGCCCGCCGCCGCGGTTCGCAGCTTGGGCAGCGTAGGGTCAGGCGGAATGAAGTCGGCTGCTGATCCGGTGGAGACGGGTGTGGTGCTCGCGCGCTGAGGACACATGCTGAGACGCTACATGCGGGAAGCTGCAGACGAAGTGGCGCGGGTCACTAGCGGAGTCGCAAAGGCAGGCGTATCATAGACCAGGCGAATGTTTTCGGTTTGCCATCCCACACACAATCGAGTCGTCCGGCAGGGGTATGCTCCTTGCGCCTGAGTTAGGGGACGCCGCGCAAAACCATGCGCGAAGGTCCGTTGACAGCCGCCCAGAGGAGCTTTCGAGGCTCCGGCGAATAGGCTCTATACCGTCAGCTCCCCGGCGGAATCCATGAATCAGCCCTTCAGAAAGTTATTGACCGCACTGGTGCCCTCAGTGTGCGTGGCGCTGAGCCTCCAGGGTTGTAGCGGCGTGTCCACCTCTACCGTTGATCTCACCCCCGGTCCCGAGCCGATCGAGCTCAGTGTCACCCCCGAGGTGATCCAGGCCGGCGGCTGGGCCGAAGTCAAAGTGGTAAGCCCGTCTGCCGATAGCATCGGCATTGAGTCTTCCAACGGACTGGATCGCTACTGGGAGCGTGGATCTCAGATTCGCGCCAGACTGGACAGCAACTTCGGAGATAGCCTCCCTCCCATCGAATATGCGGTGCGGGAGCACGGACATCTGTTCAATGTTTTGAAGAAGCCGATGAAAGTTGTGGTATGTCGGAAGAGCTATTGTCGGGAATACTATCACGAGATTGCGATCCAGCTCCCCGAGCGCAATGAGCGATCGGTCGCAGTCACCGGAGGCTGGAGCAGTGCCTTCACCAAGCGGGCGGTGACCAGCGCGGACAAGTCCGTTCTGCTCAAGGAAGCGCTCAACCACACGGTGTGGAACCTTCAGGCCGAGGTGGCAACCGGGAAATTCAGCGGGAGACTGCAAGGCTTTTACGGCGCCGACGAGCGAGGCGGGTCTCTGGACCTGTCCCGGGAGATCAGCAAGATGGGCGAGGGGATGAGCTATGGTCTGGCCATGCACGTCTCTGCCACCCACGCGGAGTGGTTACCCACTGATAGGAGCGCGGTGCTCACCAGAGGCACTGCCTATCGAGCCAGCTTTGGGCCCAGCATCATGGTCAAGGGCCTCACTGCCAGCTCTCAGTTGGGCATTTACACCGATGGCCGGGAGACTCTGCAGGAGGTGAGCACGTTCGTCTCGCTCAATGGTGGACTTACCGACGTCCGAAGCCCCGTAACCGTGACCCTGGAAAAGACCTTCGCCTTCGGCGGCGAACCCATGATTCCCCGCCGGAGTGATCAGCTGGAGAGACTGACCCTCGGTCTGGACATCGTCAGGAACTTCGCCGTTCGGTTCGGAATGACCACGCATCGGAGCGCCTGGCCGACTCAGGACCGGGCGACCGATCTACGGGCCAGCGAGGTGTACTACACCATCGGCGGGCAGTATACGCTAAGCTGGTAGCGTAAAAGCATTTATAAGGTTCGTCCCAGCAACCTGCACTGGGACGGCGAGGAGGCCCAAGCTCGTTCGAGCTTGGGCCTCTGTCGTTCAACGTGCACCATGCGACGGGGAAGGCGTCTCAGGCAGTATGTAAGGGTCTGGGAGAACAACAGCTGGCATATCGGTGACTGCCTCCGACAGGGAACCCGCTGGAGGCACTGAATGTTAGCTGTAACAGAGATTTTAGCGTTTTCAGCCCCGGAAACGGGACTCAACTGGATGGGAGCAGCGAACGTGGCAGGCACTAAGAAGACGCGCCGTCGGTCGACTCGCCCTGCGGCTCTGGCCCGAGCGGTCGACGAGGGACGTGAGAGCCTCGATTTTTACCTCAAGGAGATCAGCCGGATTCCTCTGCTTACGGTGGAAGAGGAGACGGCTCTGGCTCGGCGTGCGTTCAAGGGCGACGTAGAGGCCCAGGAGCGCCTGGCTCGGCACAACGTCAGGTTCGTGGTGTCGGTGGCCAAGAAGTTTCAGAACCGTGGTGTTCCCCTCATGGATCTGATCGGGGAGGGGAACGTGGGCCTGATGACTGCGGCGCGGAAGTTCGATCCCGACCGCGGAGTCAAGTTCATCTCCTATGCCGTCTGGTGGATTCGGCAGGCAATTCAGGCGGCCATTGCACGCCATGGGCGGCCAGTGCGGCTGCCGCTGAATCGCACCGCCGACCTCACCCGGCTGGGACGGGTGACCACCCTTCTGACCGAGAAGCTGGGGCGGGTGCCCACAACCGAGGAGCTGGTTTCAGCCACTGGGCTGACGCCGGAAGCGGTGCGCTCTCTCGGTGCGCTTCACATCGAGGCCCTCCGTCTGGACCAGCCTATAAGGGACGGGGAGGATAGGGGTCGGCTGGACCGTTTCGTTCCGCTTACGCAAGAAGGAACCGACGCCTCTACCTTGGCGAGCAGCAGAACCCACGATCTCGAACTGGCGCTGGCGGCCCTGCCACCTCGCGATGCCAAGGTGCTCCGGCTGTATTTCGGCCTGGATGACGGCAACAGCCGGACTCTGGAAGAGATCGGCCGGATGATGGGAGTAACCCGGGAACGGATTCGTCAGCTTCGGGACCGGGCGCTTCGGCAGCTGAAGGAGGAGCACGGCGATATGTTGCGGGAGCTGGCTGCCTAACCCTCATCTCCAGAGAGTAGAAGGGCCCACCTGAACAGCGGATGGGCCTTTTACTTTGTGCCCTCCAGAACCGAGAGCACCTGCTCGAGCTGGGCTTTGCCGGGTAGAACCCCCTGGGCCATGGTGCTGGATCCGCCGCCTCGTCCGCCGGCGATGCTGACCGTTCCCTTGAGAACGCTGGCCGCATCGATTCCCGAATCCGGCGCGGCGCTCAACAGCACGGAGGGGGGAGCATCGATAGCACCGATGAAGACGGCTCGCGGCAAGGCGGCAAAGGCCAGAGCCAAACCCCGGAGCGTGTCCAGCCTGCCGTCGGTCAAGCGAACGGTGGCTCGCCGGATCCCCGCCGGATCGGGCTGAGCCGAGGCATACAGCTCTTGCGCGCGGTACCGACTGAGATCGGCGTCGAGTTCTCGGTAAGAAGCGGAAAGCGTTTTGAGGTCCGCCCTCTGGTTGGCTACGACGCGAGGAAGCTCATCGAACGAGCTGGAAAGCTCGGCTGCGAGGGTGGACAGAACATTGAATTCCATGCGACTTCGCCCAATAGCTCTCAGCCCGCAGAGAAACTCCAGCCGAACTCCCTTTCGCACCCGCTCCAACTTGCGGAGCAGGACAGCACCGATCGCGCCGGTTGAGGTAACGTGGGTACCTCCGCATGCGCTCCGGTCTAGATCTTCGATGCTGACGATTCGGATGGGTCCAGAGCGGCTGGACGGCTTCCTCAATCCGGTGGCCGAGCTGGCGTCCTCGAATGTGACCGTTACGGCACGGTTCTCGGCAATGATCTCGTTCGCTCTCTGCTCGGCCTGGGCGACCTGTTCTGAGGTAAGCTGGGGGGTGTCAAGGTCGAGAGTGGAGGTGAGCTCCCCCATGTGGACTGAGGTGGTGGGGTGACCCCAAAGGTCGGCTAGGACGGCTGAGAGAAGATGTTGTCCTGTATGTTGTTGCATGTGGTCCACGCGGCGAGGCCAATTTAATTCGCCGCGAACCGTCGAGCTCGACGCCAAGGGCTCGACCAGAACGTGGGCCACTCTCTCGCCCTCATCGACCACGTCGGCCACTTCGATCCCCTCCAGCCGGCCGGTATCGTGGAGCTGGCCTCCCGACGTGGGATAGAAGGCCGTGCGGTCCAGATAAACTCGTGTCCCCTCGTCGGCTCGCTCCACAACGGAAGCCTCGAAGCTGCGCAGATGCGAGTCCAGGTAGTAGAGCCGCTGCGTCACGAGAATCTGATTCCTGAAGTGCGGTGGTGCCCCAACTTTAGGGTATGTCTTCCAGCTTGAGAATAGAGGATGCTACTGACAGACGGAATAACGGCGGGAGGAGGACTAGAGCGCTCGAATCGAGGTGTCCACCGGTAGCGTCAGCTGGTCGAGAACCATCCTCTGGATTTCTTCGGCAAAATCAAGAACAGCCGAAAGTTGGAAGGCCAAGTCGTGGAGCTCCGCAGGTGCGATAGCGGGGTCTTGCCCCAAGGCGGCGGCCTGCTCCTGCAGCATGACCAGACCGGCGTGAGCAAACGCCATTCGCTCCCAGAGCGGGAGCACCAGATCCAACTGGTTGGTCGATAATGCCGCTGTGGTGTTCTCGAAGTCACCCTCCAGCGGGCGGATGAGCCGTGCCAGTTGGTCGGCCAGTACCCGGGCGCGCTCAGCACTGGCTGGCTGCAGCGTGTCGGTGGCAGCGAGAATGGCCACTGCCCACAGCTGGAGCTCTCCGTATTCCTCACCCCGACGGGCCAGGGCTGCCCGGCTGGTATCGGGCCTCAGCGAAATGGGAGGGGGGGCCAGGGTGCCGAGGGTGAAGGTCAA
>JBJMPB010000568.1:0-5292 GCA_045803455.1 Gemmatimonadales bacterium
CCCGAGCGGCCCACCATCTTTGCCGAGCTGCGGGAGCACATCGCGGAGTATCCGCTGCGGCAGCGGGCCCGGCCGGGGATCACCGGCCTGGCCCAGATCAATCATCACTACGATCGCTCGCTGGACGATGTGCGGACCAAGGTGCGCTACGACCTCGAATATCTGCAGCGCCAGTCCGCGGCCGAAGACTTCCGCATCATGCTGAAGACCCTGCCCGTGATGCTCCGCCGTCGCGGCGGCTGGTAAGTCCGACCTCCCGACCTATCTCTTCAACTATTAGAGTTCCCCGGCCATTGGGCTCGGCCGCGCCATATGCGGCCTGCCCCTCAGAGGTCTACTCGAGGCTGTGATGGAGCTGGCGGAATCACGCACCGTGGAGCGAAGCACCAGCCGGACTGCCACCCTGTTGCTCGGCGCACTGGTGCTGTTCGGTTTCGTGCTGCGCTTCTGGCGCCTGGGAGCCTGGAGCTTCGAGAGCGACGAAGTCTTCCTGCTTCGCGACTCGATCCATCCCACGCTCCGAAACCCCCGACCGCTGCTCTACTTCCTGAACCATTACGTCGTCGCACCGCTCACTCCCCTGAACGAGTTCGGGCTGAGGCTCCTGCCTGCGGTCTTCGGAGTGTTGGCCATCCCGGCATTCTATGCAGTGAGCCGCCGCCTGGTGGGGACTCGATCGGCGCTGTTCGCCACCTTCCTGCTGACCGTCAGTCCCCTGCTGGTGATCTTTTCCCAGTTCGCCCGCTACTGGTCTCTAGTCTTCCTGCTCTGCGCGGTGTATCCCTATGCGCTGTACCTCGGCGTAAGGGAGCGAGACCGGGGAATGCTGATCCTGGGCATCATCACCTTCGTGCTGGCCTGCCTGGCTCATCCCGCATCGGTGCTACTCATCGGCGGTCCCGGTCTGTGGCTCGCGTTCACCTATCTACGCCCCAGCTATATCCGGTGGGCCTGGAATCAAAAGCTGGTGCGCTGGGGCATGATTGCCGCCGTTGTTCTGGCGGTCGTCATCGCGCTGCGCTTCGTCCCCGTTCTGCTGCGTTGGGTGTCGATACACGACACCATGGGAGCATTCGGGCAGTACCTGCTGGCCCCCAAGCTGGCCCCGGGGCTCAAGCAGCTCAAATATCTGCTGGCGTTCGCCGAGGGTCTGACTCTGCCCGTCACCCTGACCGGTGCGGTTGGCCTCTACCTCCTGGCGAAGAGCGGCAAACGAACGCTGGCCATCTACCTCGCCGGTCTGGCACTGTTTCCCATAGTTTTTCTGTCGCTGGTGTCGCTCCGGACACCGGTGTCCACCTACTATCTGCTTCCCACCACTCCGGTGTTCTTCATCGGCACGGGTGTATTTCTGAGCCGGATTTTCGAAATGGATTGGGGATTTCGGGCCCGATGGCTGATGCCTGCCACGGCGCTGCTGCTGATCCTGGACGCGGGGATGCCCACGCTGATCTCTCAGTACCGCAATGGCCGGCGTTACGACTTCAAGGCTGCGGCGCGTTGGCTGGAGAAGCGGGTTACCCCCAACGACGTGATCTTCTCCGATCAACCGGTCGCGATGGGTTACTATCTGCCGAAGATGGAAGTGCAGCAGCTCCGCTTCAACACCGAGCCACTCACGCAGTCGATGCAGAGAGTCCAGGGTGGCGGGCGAGAGGGGACGCTATGGATCATCGCTCCGGCGCCGGCCCATGCCTTTCGCACCAACCTGAGGCAGGGAGGTCTGGCGGCGTGGATGTACAGCAACTGTCAGCTGCGGAATTCGCTGGGTACCGGACGGCTCGACTTCCGGCAACAGTACCTGCAAGTCTTTCAGTGCCCGCCCGAGAGCTCCACTCCGGCACCAGCGTCGTCCATGTCGAAGATCGGACCCTCAGCGCGATAGCGTAGGGGCAAGGTTCAGCCCTTTTCGGACCGATACCTGCCGGTAAAGATCCTGCCAGCGCTCGACCACCCGACCCAATCCGTAGTGCACTCGGACGTGCTCTCGACCGTTCTCTCCCATGTCCCGGCGCCGCTCCGGGGTTTGCTCCATCAGCAGCAGCATGGCCCGTCCCAGCGCCTCATGGTCGCGCGGCGGAACCAGAAATCCGCTCTCGCCGTCGCGCACCACCTCATGGTTTCCTCCCACCCTTGTGGCCACGATGGGCAGGCCGGCGGCAGCCGCCTCCAGCAGCGCGATCGGCATCCCCTCCCAGGCGGAGGACATCACATAGCCGTCGGCGGCGGCCATGACCTCCGGCACGTCGGAGCGGACGCCGAGGAAACGGATCCGATCGCCCAACCTCAGCGACTGGGCGAGCGACTCAGTCTCCGGTTGCAGGGAGCCATGGCCCACCAGGAGCAGCACCGCGTTGGAATCGCGCTGGCATACCTGGGCGAACGCGTGGAGCATGTTGGGATAGTCCTTGGCGATCTCGAACCGTCCGACGGCGAGCCAGACGAAGCGGCCATTGACGCCGATCGAGGATCGCAGCGCCTCACGAGTTCCCGGCGCCACCTGCCGGAATCGCTCGGTATCAACGCCGTTGGGGACGCAGGTGAGCAGCTCCCGGGGCACGATGTGCTCGTTGACGAACCGGTCAGCCGCCGCCTCACTGATGATGGTCATGTGGTCCACCAGGCCATTGCTGATCCGATAGGCCGCCATCCAGAGCGGACCGCCTTCGTAGATATTGTGAATGGTGGAGACCACGACCGGAATGCGGGCAAACAGACGGACCACTCGGGCCATGAGATTGGCGTGGACCATGTGGCTGTGCAGCACATCGGGTTTCCAGGCTCGGACCAGCCGGATGAGCCGAATCAAGCCCCGCGGGTCGGGAACGCCGCGGCGCATGTCCAGGCTCTCGGTGCGAATCCCCTGGCTTCTTGCCTCGAGGCCCATGGGACCGAGCTCGGTGAGCGACACGATGCACACATCGTGGCCCTGGGCGTGCATCAGCTGAGCGGCGGAGAGCAGCTGCTTGTCGGCTCCGCCCATGCCCATGCTGGTCGAGAGAAACATCACGCGCATGGCTTGCGGCTCAACCAGTCCCATTGTGTTCGTCGTCTGACCCGGGCATACTCAACATCCATCGGATGATCTGTTGATCCCACTCCACCCAACTTCATGCCAGCAACGCTCCGCCGTTTCATCGACCTGAACCGTCGGGTCTCCCGCTGGGAACGCTCTCTGGTGTCCCGGCTGGTGCCCGGCTGCGCCGCCGACGGCACTGTCGATTTTCGGGACCGGGTTCTTCCCAGCCTCATCCGGCCCGGCATGCGGGTGCTCGACGTGGGCGGCGGCAAGGAACCGGCGATCTCGCCCGCCATGAAGCAGCGCTACGGCCTGCGGATTACCGGCCTGGACGTTTCCGCCACCGAGCTGGAGCAGGCCCCGGTGGGCTCCTTCGACCAGACCGTTGTGGGAGACGTGGCCGCCGTCAGCATTCCCGGGAGCTACGATCTGGTCTTTTCCCGGGCCGTGCTGGAGCACGTGGCCAATCCGCGTGCGGCCATTGCCAACCTTGCCCGGGTGCTCGCGCCCGGAGGCACCATGGCGCACTTCATGCCTTGCGGCAACGCTCCCTTTGCGATGCTGAATCGCTGGCTGGGAAACAAGGCCGCCCGGCGCCTGCTGTTCAGCATCTTCCCCGAGAAAGCAAAGGGGAGCGGGTTCCTGGCCTATTACCGGGAGTGCACCCCGAGCCGGCTGCTGCGGATCTGCCGGGAAAACGGCCTGGAGCTGGACCGGATCTATCCTTACTACAACTCGGATTACACCTCGTTCTTTGCCCCTGCGTACACCGTCGAGACCCTTCGCCAGGCGCTGATGTGCAGCCTGCACCTGAGCGATTTTGCCGAATCATTTGCCGTGGTGGTTCGCAAACCCTCAGGCTAAGTCTCGCTCCTCCGATCCGCCGAGTGTCCGGCGGAGCACTCGCTTCAACGACGTAGGACAATAGGCGTAGCCATATCGCCCCAGGGCAAACAGGTACATCCAGGGCGGCAGCTTGAGCTCCCGGACTACCTTTGCCTGGACCTTGGCCAGAGCCCGCTGGCGGTCCACGTACTTGAACGAGCGATGGAAGAAGCTGGTGGAGTGCACGTAGTGCTCTCCCAGGAGCTCGGGCACGTTGGCGAAGCGCCAGCCCAGCTTGGCCGCTTTCAGCCAGAGGAGCTGGTCTTCCAGATCGGCCACCTCGGGATAGCCGCCGGCCTCGGTCCACACCCGCTTCCGGAACATCGCGATGGTATTGGCCATGGGAATGGCTCGGGCCATGGCCGGAATGATGTCCTCGTGCTCACTGGGCGGCATTCGGACGTAGCGCTCGTTCCGGTTCTGGTCGATCACCAGATAGTGTCCTCCAACCACGCCGACCTTGGGGTTGGCGTCGAGCACGGCGACCTGCAGCCGAAGCCGATCAGGATAGCTGCGGTCATCGAAGTCCTGCCGTGCGATGTACTCACCCCGAGCCTGGTTCACTCCGAAGTTGGCCGCTCCGGTGATACCGAGCCGCCCGGGCGAAAAGACTCGCACCCGGGAATCCTGCTTCTCCAGATCCCGGAGGATCTCCTCGGTCTTATCCTGAGAGCCATCGTTCACCAGCACCCACTCGAAATCGGTGAAGGTCTGGCTCAGGATTCCCGGAATGGCGCGGTCAGCGTAGGGCTCGCCATTGTACACCGTCGTGACCACACTGACCCGCGATGTCATCGGCTGGTCCCCCGCCGTGCCTGGGGCACCGCGAGCGGACCCGGGCGGCCGGCCACCGGACCACGGTACAGCGGAGCACCGGTGTACTGCGGACTGAGCTCAGCCGGACGCCAGACAATCGTAGGTGCCCGAGCCAGGCCGACGAGAGCTGCCAGCACGAACCAGACGGTCTTTCGATCGTCCCAGCTCAGCGGGAGCATGGCCACGGCGATGGTGGCGAGCAGCACCAGCGCAAAGCGGCGCTCCACCCCGCGCAGCCGCATCAGGGAGAGGAACACCGCGATGAACATGGTCAGATACAACAAGAGTCCAACGAAGCCCTCTTCGACCAGGACAGAGAGATAGGAGTTGTGAGCCACCTGGGTGGCGTAGCCCAGCTCGGGCAATAGAGCCACCTTGAACGAGCCGCTGCCGTACCCGATCATGGGGCGCTGAGCAAAGGCATGAATGCCAGCCCTCCAGATCCGAAAGCGCCCGCCCAAGCTCAGATCTTCCACCGCGCTGGTAGTGGTCGAAAGCCGGCTGACGATGGTCTTGGGGACATACGCCACCGCTATTCCGCCAGAGATGGCAAGCAGCGCGATCGCCAGCGC
>JBJMPB010000613.1:0-13216 GCA_045803455.1 Gemmatimonadales bacterium
ATGGATGGTCTCACCCAGATAGATGAGGTCACCGATGGTGCCCATCAGGGCATTCTCTGTCGGGGGCACCTCACCCGGGCGGCAGATATCCATCCACTCCGGTCTCACGGCGATGTGAACCTGCGCCCCCTCTTCCAGTCGGGAATTGTCCGGCACCCTGAACGACAGCCCGGCGCCGCGAGCGGTCCAGTCCCCACGAGAGTTTTTCGTCGCTCGACCCTGAAAGAAATTGGATTCGCCGATGAACGTGGCGACGAACGCGGTCCGCGGGTTCTCGTAGATCTCGGCCGGCGTGCCCAGCTGAGCCAGCCGGGCGTTTTCCATGACGCCGATCCGATCTGACATGGTGAGGGCCTCCTCCTGATCGTGAGTGACGTATACGAAGGTGATGCCCAGCTGCTTGTTCAGGGCCTTGAGCTCCAGCTGCATTTCCTTCCTCAGCTTGAGATCGATCGCCCCGAGCGGCTCGTCCAGCAGGAGGATTGCCGGCTCCAGGACCAGCGCCCGAGCCAGCGCAACTCGCTGCCGCTGCCCTCCGGACAGCTGGCCCGGCATTCGAGAGGCGAACAGGCCGGGATCGAGACGGACCATCTCGAGCGCCCGCCGCACCCGCTGGTGGATCTCCGCTCTCGGGGTTTTTCGCTGCTCCAGTCCGAAGGCGACGTTCCTTGCCACTGAAAGATGAGGAAACAAGGCGTAGTTCTGGAACACCATGGAGAGGGGTCGTTCGTACGGCCGAGCTTGATTGACCGTCTGTCCCAGAAGACGGACCTCCCCGCGCCCTTCATCCGGTTGCTCCAGGCCGGCAAGGAGTCGCAAGGTTGTGGTCTTGCCGCAGCCTGAGGGGCCCAGCAGAGAGAAGAATTCACCCGGGTACACCTCGAAGGAGACATCATCTACTGCCTTGACGTCGCCAAAGCTCTTGGAAACCCGGATGAACTGGACAACAGGTTGGTTCGATACCGCCGTGCTCACGACGTCGCGGCTTCCAGGGACTGCTCCAGCACGTCGAGACCTTCCTCCAGAACTGGCTCGGGCGTGGTGAGCGGGGCCAGTATTCTGATGGTGTTCCCGTATGTGCCTGCCGACAGGAGGATCAGCCCGCGCCGCATCGCTGCCGAGAGCACGGCCCGGGTCAGCTCGGGGTTGGGAGCGTTGCTGCCGCGGTCCCGCACCAACTCCATGGCGATCATCGCGCCTAGGCCTCGCACATCCCCAATGGACTCATGCTCAGTAGCCCACCGGCAGAACCGGGAACGGATCTGCTCTCCCATACGCACGGCTCGGTCGGCCAGATCCTCAGCTTCCATGGCATCGATTACGGCCAGCGCGGCGGCACAGGCGAGAGGATTGCCGCCATAGGTTCCGCCCAGCCCGCCCACCTGGGGCGCATCCATCACCTCGGCCCGGCCCGTAACCGCAGCCAGGGGGAATCCGCCCGCCAACGACTTGGCGGTGACGATGATGTCGGGTATCAGGTCGTAGTGCTCGCTGGCGAACAGCTTTCCGGTTCGGCCGAATCCGGTCTGGATCTCGTCCGCAATGAACAGGATACCGTGCTCCTGGGCGAACGCCGCCAGCTCGCTCACATACTCCTTGGGTGCCGGAACGAATCCGCCCTCTCCGAGCTGCAGCTCCATGACTATGGCCGCAACCGACTCGGGATCGACGATCGCGGCGAACATCTGCTCCAGGCGGGAACGGCTCGCCAGACAACACCGGTTGGCATCGCCCTCCCCCTGCCGCCCCTCAGGGCAGCGATAACAATAAGGAAAGGGAATGCGGTACACCTCCGGGGCAAATGGCCCAAAACCCTTCTTGTAGGGGCTCACCTTCGAGGTGAGCGCCATGGTCAGGTTGGTGCGGCCGTGAAAGGCGTGCTCGAAGCAGACCACAGCGGGCCGGCCGCTAAAGTGACGGGCCACCTTAACCGCGTTCTCGATCGCTTCGGCGCCGCTGTTGAGCAGAAACGTCTTCTTCGGGTGAGTACCTGGAGTTATCCGGTTGAGCCGTTCGGCCAGTTGGACATAGGGCTCGTAAGTGGACACCGGAAAGCAGACGTGGGCAAAACGCTCCAGCTGGCGCCGGACCGCGTCCACCACGCCGGGATGTCGATGCCCGGTGTTCACCACCCCGATCCCGCCGGCAAAGTCTATGAGGCGGTTCCCGTCAGCATCGGTGATCACCGCTCCTTCAGCATGCACCACTGCAATCGGAGTCACGACCGGCACCCCACGCGGAACCGCGGAGGCCCGTCGCTCGAGGAGAGCCCGACTGGCTGGTCCTGGAATTTCGGTTCGCAGCTGGATGACCGGAGGCATCACACCTCTGATGGAGCTGAGTGAAGGACGCGGATCGGAGCTTATCGTAGGCTGGCGCAAGGCGTAAGAGGGTCTGGCTCGCCCGGCCCAGTGCGTCATCCTGCAGCGGCCTTTTGAGGGGGGACCTTTCAACTCGTTTGTGAGCAATAAGTTGCCCTGTGACATAGAGATACCATCTACATGCCTGCCGCTGGCAGTGTGACCAGGGGGCTGGACAGGGGGTGGGGGTCCGGAGCTACGTTGGCTGAGTACCGGCCCTTCCCGGTTGGTACGTTTGCATCCTCCGACCAAGCGGAGGGTCCACTCTCACAGCTGACGATCTCCTTGAGCTGTGAGCCCCCATCAGCGGCGGGGGCGAGGTTCCGCAGGCGGATGTTGCCGACGGGGCCAGACCGAGTGCCGCGCCAACAATGAAAAGAGGAGTTTGTGAGAGTCCTGCTCCTGGGCGCTGGCGCGGTGGGGACCGTGTCTGCCCTCAAATTCGCGAAGGAGGCGGTGCTCGAGAAACTCGTCATCGCCGACGCAGTAGCCGCCCGCGCCTCAGCACTCGCGGACCGGCTCAACGATGGTAGGGTTACGGCAATAGAGCTACACGCGGCAGACCGAGAGGCCGTCGCCAACGTCATCCGCGAAACCAGTACTAGCCTGCTCTTGAACGCGGCGCTTCCCGCGACCAACCTCGCTGTGATGCGGGCCTGCCTGGATGCGGGCTGCGATTACATCGATCTTGCCAGCGCGGGAACGGATGTGGACGGAATCCCCAAAATGGATGACCAGTTCGCGCTCGATGCCGAGTTCAAGGCCGCCGGCCGGCTCGCCCTTCTGGGCATGGGCGCGGACCCCGGCACCACCAACATTTATGCCGCCTACGCGGCCAAGCACCTGCTCGATGTGGTCTCCGAGTTCCGGGTGCGTGACGGCGATAACGCCGTATGCCAGGGAAGCAGCGGCCTCATCGCGGCGTTCAGTCCCTGGGTCATGATCGATGAATGTCTGTGCAAGGCAGTGTCCTACCGGGGCGGGCGCTACTACCTGGAGGAGCCGCTGACCGGGGCGGAGCAATTCGATTTCCCCGAGCTTGGAGTTCTGAACTGCTACTACGTAGACCATGAGGAATCCAAGACGCTGCCCCGATCCTTTCCCCAGGCGCGGGTCATCGACTTCAAGCTGTGTATGGATGAGCTGACGGTGGAGACGCTGCAGGTCATTAAACGCCTGGGGCTGTCTCGCACCGATCAGGTACGAGTCGGGGAAGCCAGTGTGGCCCCTCGCGACCTCTTGGTCTCACTGCTGCCCCAGCCCAGTGATCTGGCCGGGCGACTTCAGGGCAAGACCTGCGTCGGCACCGTGGCTCGAGGCTACAAGAACAACGAGGCAAAGGCGTACTTCATCTATAACGTGAGCGACCACGAATCGACCTATCGTGAGCTCGGCGTACAGGCCACTGCCTACCAGACGGGAATCCCGCCGGTCATCGCCGCGCGGCTGATCTCCATCGGGGTCTGGAGCGGCACCGGGGTCATGTCTCCCGAGCAGTTCGATCCGGACCCTTTCCTGGAGCAGCTGGCCAGAGACGGAATGCCCTGGCAGGTCCGGGACGATTCCCTGCGTATCGGCGTTCAGCGAGTCATCGGCCGCCCATCCCGGGAAATCGTAGCGGCATAGCAAACGGCTCAGTGCGAGCAGACGACGATTGAGAAGGGGGAACCATGACGACCACGGCTCGGGTGCACGGGCCGGCCAAGAAGGCGCCCGTTACCCGCTATCAGATGTACATCGATGGCCGTTTCGTCGATGGGCAGGACGGCCAGATTCTGGAGGTGTACGATCCCTCCACTGAGGATGCCATCGCCACGGTCCCCGCCGGCAAGGCCGGGGACGTCGACCGGGCGGCCCAGGCCGCAACCCGCGCGTTTTATGAGGCGTGGAAAGGCGTTACGGCTCAGGAGCGAGGTCGAATTCTCTTTCGTCTGGCCGAGCGGGTTCGGGCGCGGCGGACGGAGCTGGCCGAGCTGGAGACCCGAAATACGGGCAAGCCAAGTACCGAGTCTGAATACGACATGGACGACACGGCCACGTGCCTCGAGTACTATGGCGGCCTGGCAACCAAGATCAACGGGGAGGTGCTGCCGGTTCCTGCCGAGGCAGTCGCATTCGCCATGCGCGAGCCTGTGGGTGTGGCCGGTCAGATCATTCCCTGGAACTATCCGCTGCTGATGGCGGCGTGGAAGATCGGACCGGCACTGGCAGCCGGCTGTACCGTGGTGCTCAAACCAGCCGAACAGACGCCACTGACCATTCTGGAGCTGGCCCGGGATTTCGAAGGGTTGGGACTGCCGCCCGGGGTGATCAACATCGTGACCGGTGACGGACCCGGTGCCGGAGCCCCGTTAGTGAGTCACCCAGCGGTGCGCAAAATCGCCTTTACCGGCAGCGCAGAGGTAGGCAAGCTCATCATGCGGAACGCAGCGGATCAGCTCAAGCGGGTATCCCTCGAGCTGGGCGGGAAGTCTCCCAACATCTTCTTCAGCGACGCTGATTTTGAGAACGCAGTGGACGGCGCGCTCTTCGGCACCTTCATCAATCAGGGCGAGGTCTGCTCCGCCGGCAGCAGGGTGCTGGTGCAGCGGGACATCTACCGGAAGTTCGTCGACGCCGCCGCCGCGAAGGCCAAAACCATCAAGCTTGGTCCGGGTCTGGACCGGGAAACCAAGATGGGTCCCCTCGTCAGCGCCGAGCAGCGGGATCGAGTGGCAGGGTACCTGGATATCGGTCGGAGCGAGGCGAAGGTGGCGGTGGGCGGCGGCAAGCCCAAACAGTTCGACAAGGGCTGGTATATCGAGCCGACCATCTTCTACGACGTGGACAACTCGGCCACCATCGCCCAGGAGGAGATCTTCGGCCCGGTGATGAGTGTGATCCCGTTCAACGATGAGGCGGAAGCAATCCGAATTGCCAACGCAACGCCATACGGCCTCGCCGCCGCGGTGTGGACCCGCGACATCTTCAAGGCCTTTCGGGTGGTCAAGGCGCTGGAAGCCGGCATTGTCTGGGTCAACCACATGCAGCCCACCTTCGTGGAAGCCCCGTGGGGAGGCTACAAGGCATCGGGCTTCGGTCGGGAGCTGGGTCACTGGGGAGTCGAGGAGTACCTCGAGACCAAACAGGTCTTCATCAATCTCGATGAGAAGCCTATTGGCTGGTATTAGGAAGTCGTGAGTCGCCAGCCCCCAGTCGGCAGACTGTTAGATGTGATGCCGCGCGTCACCTGACGGCTGTCGACTGATGACTGGCGGCTGAAAAGCAGTTGCACTCGCGCCACGAGAAGTTCGCCACTACCGTGCCTGCAATTCCTGGCACAAGTGCTCCATACAATTGCGACTCAACAATTTCGATTGCTGCCATTCGGGCACGAAGCTCGCATTTCCACCATCCGAACGTGAATCCTCCGAAGACCCCTCGCGTGGCCGTCAATCATATGGAGATCATGATTCCCGATCTGGACTCGGCTTGTATGCTGACCCTTGGGTTCCGAGGTGAGCCGTTTCCGGGTCAGCTGGGTGCGATAAGCCCGGTTGCGCTTACCCGGTGACCCCACTGGTCCACGGACCCTTGCCCTTGTTCCAGCCAGCCGACCCGGTGGCTTCGGCGCGGGCGCCCAGCGGGGCAGCCTCCGCCGCTCCGTTAGCAAATACTCTTCTGGAGCAATTAGCGCGGAGCCTAGAGCAGCACGGGGTGAGGTACTGCCAGTGGAAGGGGCATTGGAGTGCCCACCGCTGGGCCACGGGGCACGGGGACGTTGATCTGCTGGTCGACCATGAGGCCCTGGTCCCGTTTCACCGAATCGCGGAGGAACTGGGATTCAAGCTGGCCCATCCGGCAGCGGGACGTGAGATCGCCGGGATCGAGAGTTACCTGGGCCACGATCCGCAGATCGATCGACTACTGCACTTGCATGTTCACTACCGGCTGCTGCTGGGCGACTACTGGAAGCCCGTCTATCGCCTCCCAATCGAGGGGCACCTGCTGGGGCGAACCGTGCAGGGCTCGGTCTTCCGCATACCCAATCCGACCGACCAGTACCTGGTCTTTGTCTTGCGAATGATGCTGCGCCAGGTTGGTCGCCCTTTACTGTCGGCCCGGACTGTCTGGACCAGCGGCATTCGGATTCAGCTGGCGGCCCTGGGGGCGGCTAGTGACCGCCGCGAGCTGGCCAGCGTGCTTCGGGAACATCTTCGACCGGTAGATCTGCCCTTTTTCGATCGGTGCGTGCGCTCACTAGAAGGCGAATGCAGCCTTGTGGAGCGTGCCGTTCTGCCGTGGCAGCTGCACCGAAGCCTTCGTCCTCTGGCCCGTCCAACGCCGGCCATGGCGCTGATCCCGGCCGCGGTCGAGAAGATCTTCCCTGAGTCGATCGCCCATAAGCTCTGTGAGCGGCGCAAGCGGCTGGCAGGGGGTGGTTTGGTTTTGGCGCTCAGCGGTGGAGACGGTGCCGGAAAGTCGACCTGTGCCCGTGAGCTGGCCGGCTGGCTGGCCCCGGCATTCCCGACAATGCGAGCGCACTTGGGCAAGCCACCGCGGTCGCTGATCACGCTCATCGCCGGTGGAGCGCTCAGGCTGCAGCACTGGCTGGATCGTCAGCTGAGCCGCCCCAGCCGACCGAACAGCGCCACCGAACTGCTGCGTCATGTCTGCACGGCAAGAGATCGGTTCCTGCTGTACCAGAAAGTCCGTCGGTTTGCGGTGAGCGGCGGGATTTCGGTCTGCGAGCGCTACCCGGTTCTCCAAAACCGCAAGCTCGTGGGCCCCTGCATCTCGGAGTTGCTCCCGGCCAATCCCAGCCGGTTGGCCAAGCTGCTCCGCCAAGCCGAGGCTTCGTATTACGATCGCATCCTGCTGCCCGATGCGTTGGTGGTGCTGAGACTCGACCCCGAGTTAGCGGTTCTCCGCAATCCGGAGCAGCCGGCTGATCGCGTGCGAGCCCGGGCGCGGGTCATTTGGGAAGCAGACTGGAGCGCTGCCGGAGCCTCAGTGGTGGACGCGAGCCTTCCGTTGGAGGAGGTGATAGGACGCCTTAAGGCTATCGTCTGGTCTCTTCTGTGAAATGACCTCCGTCGCCCCGCACAAATAGCTCCTGCCACTGAGTGAGCTTGCTGGCTCCCGACTGAGCCTCTGATGTACGGGCCGTTGCGTAGCCCTGATTTTTCCCGTTTGTTTCGAATGATGCAAGCCGCCCACCTGTCGACCGGCGCCATTGAGCTCGACGCCGCTCTGCTCCAAGCCACGATCACAGCCGCCCTGGCCGCGCTGTGCGTCTTTCTCTTCGGACGCTACCGAAAATCGTATTTTGCCTGGTGGTCAGTCGCATGGGCATTGTACTTCCTGCGGATCGGAGCGATTACCAGCTTCCTGCTGACCTCCCAACGAGTATGGCTCTACTGGCATCAGGTCGTGACCGGCTGGACGGCGCTGGCATTGCTAAATGCTGCTCTGATGTTTTCCCAGCAGGTTCGCTGGCGGCCGTGGTTTGTCGCGCTGGTGCTCTTCCCCCCGCTGTGGGCCTACATCGCCATTTATCGGCTCCAGCACTTCCTGTGGGCCGCCGGTCCAGCCGTTCTGTTCCTCAGCTTCGCGACCCTCTGGACCAGCTGGGTATTCCTCCGTTACAGCCGCCGCGTAAGCTCGAGTGGGGCCACCCTCCTTGCCGTTGCGTTCGGCCTCTGGGGACTGCACCACCTCGATTATCCGTTCCTTCGCGCGCGCGGAAGCTGGGCGCCGTGGGGCTACTACCTCGATATCCTCTTCGCCCTGGCGGTGGGAGCTGGAATTCTCCTGCTGGTGCTGGATGATCTCCGGCGCGGTCTCAGTGCGCTGTCGGCCCTTTCCGGAGATCTTCAGCGGGCCGGCAGGGAACAGGATGTACTCGATGTCCTGCTGGCCCGACCTCTAACCTTGCCGGCCGTCAGCGGCACGGCGCTGTACACGGTCGATGGGACCGATCTTCGATTCGTCCAGGGAGCCGGAGTGTGCGCCTCCTGGTCCAACGGAAGCCTCTCTGAGTCCGCCGCCGCAGTGCTGAGGCGAGCTGTCGAGAGTAGAAGGCCGCAGTTTACTTCGGAGTGGCCCCGAACGGATGGAAACGCCTCAGCCTTCCCCTATGCTGCGGTACTTCCAATTCTGCGGGGCGAGCGAGTAGTAGCTGCTTTGACTCTGGTGGGCCAGGCTCGCGACCCATTTACCGCCCTGGACGAAAAATTTCTGCTGGCGCTCGGGCATCAGGTGGGAGCCGCCCTGGAGAACGCCGATCTCTACACCCGCCTGGAGGCACGGACTCTGGAGCTGACCCGGTTGTCCGGGCGAATGGTGCAGCAGCATGAGGAAGAGCGCCGCCGCCTCTCCCGCGAGCTGCACGATGAGACAGCGCAGGTCTTCACCGCGGTGAAAATGGAGTTAGGGGTGCTCCGGGAAAAGGTCGAGCCGGAGCAGGCCCGCCGATTGTCTCACGTGCTCGAGTTGATCGACACCGGCATCAGTAGCATTCGCAACGTGACCAACGACCTCAGGCCTTCGTTGCTCGACGATCTTGGGCTTCTGCCGGCCTTGCGTTCCCTGGTCGCAGACTTCACCCAGCGCAGCGGCATAACCATCGAGCTGAACGCACCGGCCGTTATGCCTCCATTGTCCCGAGAGGCCGAGCTTGCGCTGTTCCGTGCCCTGCAAGAGGGCCTTTCGAATGTGTTGCGGCACGCCGGTGCCCGTTCGGTGGATGTAGCCATAACCGTTGGCCGCGACATCGTGCAACTCAGAGTGAGCGACGACGGCCGAGGGCCGCCCGATCTGAGCCCGGAGCGCCTGGAGCTCGCCGGCCATATGGGATTGGCGGGCATGCGCGAGAGGATCACGGCTCTGGGTGGAACGGTTCGCTTTCAGGGTAGGGCCAACACCGGAGCGCAACTGGAGATCGTGGTGCCACTCCATCCCTCGAATGGCGCATGACGAGCAAACCCATTCGGGTGCTGGTCGCGGACGACCACATGATCGTTCGGACCGGAATCAGACATGTCGTCGAAAGCGAGCCCGACTTCGAGGTGGTCGGCGAGGCCGCCAGTGGCTCCGAAGCGCTGTCCCTCGCCTCCCGGCTGCGGCCGGATGTCGTCGTGCTGGATATCTCCATGCCGGATCAGTCGGGTCTCGAGGTAGCTGCCAGTCTCCGCAGCACCGACAGGCCGCCCCGAGTGCTGATCCTCAGCATGCACGACAACCCTGAGTACGTTCTGGAGAGCGTGCGCGCGGGAGCCCACGGCTACTTGCTGAAAGACACCGCCGGAACCGAGCTCCGTAATGCGATTCGCGCGGTCTGCCGGGGAGAGTCGTATTTCAGTCCGCCTGTTGCCAGTCGTCTTTCGGCGGCAGTTCGGGGCGAGCAGATCAACCACCAGGCGTTGGATCAGCTCACCTCGCGCGAACGGGAGGTGCTCCTGGGCATTGCCCGCGGGCATACCAATAAGCAGATCGCAACTGATCTGGGTATCAGCCACCGAACTGTCGAAACTCATCGGGAAAGCCTGATGCGGAAACTGGAAATTCGTACCGTGGCCGAGCTGACTCGGTTTGCCATCGAAGCCGGGGTGTTGCCGACCGGATCAGAGTAGCCATTATGTTCCGCTTATGACTGACGTTCAGCCCCGGAGAACCCAGCCCGCCGACCTGCCCGAGGTGTCAGCCCGGCCCAAAACCGGCATAGTGATGCTCAACCTGGGCGGTCCCGCCACCCTGGACGACGTTCAGCCATTCTTGCTCGAACTCTTTGCCGACCGCGAGATCATCCAGCTCCCATTTCAGCGCTGGCTCGGCCCTTTCATCGCCCGCCGAAGAACGCCGAAAGTTCGTCAGCTTTATGCCAACATCGGCGGCGGCTCACCTATTCTGCGTTTTACGGAAGCACAAGGTCAGGGAATGGTGGCGCGTCTCGACCGGATCTCCCCGGAAACCGCGCCTCACAAATTTTACGTGGCCTTTCGCTATGCCCGGCCCACCAGCGACGATGCGCTTCGCGCCATGCACAATGATGGGGTCGAGCGGGCCATCGCCTTTACCCAATATCCTCAGTTCTCCTGCAGCACCACCGGGTCCAGCCTGAACGAGCTGTGGCGTGCTGCGAGTCGGACCGGGCTCCGCGATGCGTTTCAGTGGAGTCTTGTGGATCGGTGGCCGGTTCACCCCGGATTCATCGAGGCGATGACCGAGACGGTGCGGGAGGGGCTCAGCCGATTTGCGCCCTCGGTTCGCGATCGGGTGACCGTCCTGTTCAGCGCCCACAGCTTGCCTTTGGATGTGATCGACCGGGGCGACTCGTATCCTCAGGAGGTGGGGGCCAGCGTGCAGCGCGTGGTGGAGTGCCTCGGTGCCCCTAACCCCTTCATCCTGGCGTATCAATCGGACGTGGGCCCGGTGCGCTGGCTGGGGCCAAGCACGGAGCAAGTGATCCGCCGGCTGGGGGGTAGAGGCCAGCGGGAGCTGCTGGTCGTGCCCATCGCGTTCACCAGCGACCACATCGAAACACTGTCTGAGCTGGACCGAGAGTACGGCGAGGTTGCCCACGAGGTTGGGATTACTCAGTACGTGCGGGCACCCGCCTTGAACGCGCGGCCCCGCTTTCTGGATGCTTTAGCCGAAATCGTGAAAGATCATCTTCGGGCGGGCGCCACTTATAGCACGCAATACACCACACGTTGTGCCGGATGCACCAACCCGCAATGCCGGAACATCCTCAATCCGGTGGGAAGCCCTGCAATGCCGCCCGGGAGGCGGGGGTAATTACTCTAGCTCTCGACTCTCAATTTTTGACTCAGGGGAAAGAGCACCCGTCTGACCAGCCGGTCGGCCATCGTGCGCACAATCTCGCGTTCGGCTGGAGAGAGCGTCTCCAGCTGAGCCAATGCCCACTCGGACTCCTGCTCTGCCATCTGGTGACTTATCTGATGTAGTTCGGCCAGCCGGGAGGCGGCCGTTCGCCCTCGGAGGCTCAGACCAAGTCGAATCAGCTCGTCCTCGATGATCCCTTCGGCGTCTGCCAGTGCGGTAGAGGGGTTGGCGGCAGCCGGACAACAGAGACGCTGCAGGTCATCCAGGTCGAGCAGCTTAAGGCCGGGAATCCCACGGGACTCCGGTTCGACGTTTCGCGGCACCGCCAGATCCACCACTACCAGTTTCGCCCCCGAGCGGGCCGCCATGGCCCGGGAGAGCTCAACTGCCCGGACCACCGGTTGGGAGGAGGAGGTGGCCACCATGAGAATGTCTGCCTCGGTCAACCTCCGCTCGAGCTCCGCCAGCGGACCAGCTTTCGCTCCCCAGGCGGCGGCCAAAACACCCGCCTTCTCCGGAGCTCGGCTCAGAAGAGTGACTGGGCCAACTCCCCGCTGATTGAATGCACCCAGGACTCCCTCGGCCGCTTCGCCAGCGCCGAGAACCACCACCTGCGGGCTGTGCGGCTCCTGCCACTCCTGAAGCACCAGGTCTACTGCTGCCGAACTCACCGACGACGGATGGCGACCCAGCAAAGTCTCTCGGCGAACCCGGCGGCCGGCCGCCAGCGCCGCAGAGAAAATGAGGTCCATCTGTGGAGTGGTTGTGCCGGCAGCGCGTGCACCATCGTACGCCCGGCGCACTTGTCCCAGAACCTCGACTTCACCCAGAATCTGGGAATCGAGACCGGAGCAAACCCGCAACAGGTGGCGAACTGCGGCCATCCCCTCGTGTCGAGTGACTACCAGGCCGGCCGGCAGGGGATCGGTTCCTTCCCGCCCCAGTCGATGAAACCAGGCCTCCCCATCGCCTGAGCCCGTCCAGTACAGCTCACATCGGTTGCAGGTAGAAAGCAGAACGGCGGGTATTCCGTTCGCCTGGAGCAGCTCCACAATGGCGGAAGTTTCCGGCGGGCTGAACGCAAACCGTTCCCGGACCTGGACCGGCGTTGTATGGTGGCTTACACCAATGAGATGGAAGGAGAGATTCCGGGCCACGCCCAAGGGTAGGCTTTGCCTCAGGTACTCACAATCCGCGACACCCCGGAGCTAGCCTCCGTAGTACTACGGGCAATGGAAAACCCCCCGGCGTTTGCCGAGGGGTTGTATCCGCTACAGACACTACCGGCTGCTCTTGGCTGCCGAACCTTCCTCTTCGGGATCCCGGGTGCGGTCGTTGCCGCCCGAGCGCTGACTGTTGCCGCTGCTCACACGCTGCGATTGAGATCCGGTCCGGATCGGGGATGAGCCGGAGCTGGAGGCGTTGACCCGAATTTCGCGGGGCTTGGCCCGCTCGGCCTTCGGGATGCTGACATGGAGCACGCCGTTCTCATACCGGGCGTCGATCCGGTCGGTATCCACGGTGTTGGGAAGCACGAAGGTCCGCTCGAACATTCCGTAGGTGCGCTCGAACCGATGGACCCGCTCGTTGTTGTCATCGACCTGCTGCTTCTTCTCGCCCCGGATGGTCAGGACGTTGTTCTCCAGCGAGAGCCGGACGTCGTCGGGATCTACGCCGGGTAGCTCCATCGTAATCCGAAGGCTGTTCTCGTCTTCCGATACATCGGTAGGAGCAAACCAGGTCGAAGTAATGACGTTTCCCTGCTCGGGGAACGGGAGACCGGAAAATGCCTCATCCAGGATACGGTTGAGCCGTTGCAAGCCGAAGAGGCTGGTGGGCTCGCGATAGCGATTGATGGCCATAAGGTCCTCCTGTTAACTCATAGTTCGAAGGTTCTGTCTGACGCAGTCCTATAGCTTCTGGAACCACGTGCCCGGCTCGAAGCAGCAGGTATGCCAGCGAAGAGCCCCCGAACTCGGCCAAAATGACAGGCTAACTAAGCCGCTGGCAGACAGTTATCTCCGCTCGGC
>JBJMPB010000064.1:0-7538 GCA_045803455.1 Gemmatimonadales bacterium
GAAGGCGGTGTCCGGGACATAGGGCGCCGATGGGCCAAAAGGCAGCTGCCCCCTGGCGCCGCTGCTCTTCCGCTTGCCCCGCGACCCGTGCGCGATCTGCCGCTTTACCCAGCCTGGGTCCGGGTTGAGGAGATACCCACCGTCCTGTGGGTCGCCGCCCAGCTTGCCCAGTTGAATGACCTCGAATTGCCGCTCGCGCACATCCACCCGGTCGGGCGGAAGCAGGAAGAACACCCGCGCCTCCCGCTCGTCAGCGGGAAGCCGCCGGCCATCCGAGGTCAGGCTGATCGCGGACCACACCAGTAGCCCGTGTGCCACGATGCTCAGGGCGGCACACTCGGCTGTTTGAAGAAGCTTTTTGCCCGACTCGAGGAGGAGGAGTTGCATGTTCAGGCCCGTGGTGGCGTGGACCTCACATATATGATGACGAATGTCCCGGCCAACGCAAGCACTTCGGTTCAGCTGGAAACACGGGCTCTGGTGCCAGGCCGGACCGGTGATCCCCATCACACTCTCGGGCGGGAGCGGCAGAGCTGCCCTTCCCCCCTTCTCCTCCTTGACTCATAATCCAGAGGAGCCTCAGGAATCCCACTGGTCCCGATCTTCACCCGCTGCGCCGCATCGAACAGGAGCTGTTTGTGCCCCAGGCATTCTCGTGTCGCCGTCCCGGACTGTCCGCCCTCCTCCCTGTGCTGCTGTTCACCTTGACTCAATGTGGCGGCGAGAGCGACGGCGGCGGCGTCCAGCCGCCCAACCCCGTTGCGACGGTGGCGATCACCGGTCCCTTCGCGGCGGTGCAGGTCGGCCAGACACTCCAGCTCACCGCGACGGCAAAGGACGCCGGCGGCGCCACCGTCTCCGGAGCCACCTTTACCTGGGGCTCAGCCGATCAGAACATCGCTACGGTAAACACCGATGGGCTGGTGACCGGTGTGGCCGAAGGGCAGACGCAGATCAGTGCATCCAGCGAGGGGGTCTCCGGAAGCCTTCCCATCACGGTCTCGGCGACCACTCCGCCGCCGCCTCCGCCCCCGCCCGGTGCGGACACGCCGGCGCTGCAGCAGATCGTCAGCGGACTCAAGTTCCCCACCGGCCTCGTCTCGCCTCCGGGCGACCCTCGTCTATTCGTGCTGCTCAAGGCCGGCCCGATCCGGATCATCAAGGACGGCGCGCTGCTTCCCACGCCGTTCCTCGAACTCACGGCAAAAGTCTCCAGCGCGGCCGGCGAGCAGGGGCTGCTCGGTCTCGCTTTCGCGCCGGATTACGCGACCAGCGGGCGCTTCTTCGTGCATTACAACGACCACTTCAACACCAACCGGGTCTCTGCGTACCAGGTCTCGGCCGACCCCGATCAAGGCAACCCCGCCAGCGAAGTCCCAGTGCTCGCGTTTCCCCAGCCCGGCGTGGCCCATAATGGAGGCCAGCTGGCCTTCGGTCCCGACGGTATGCTGTACGTCGGCCTGGGCGATGGCGACGACGCCGATCAAGGGCGAGGGCAATCGCTGGCCGATCCATTCGCCAACATCATGAGGATCGACGTCAGCACCCAGCCGTACACGGTGCCGGCCGACAATCCTTTCGTCAGTACGGCTGATGCGCGCCCCGAGATCTGGAGCTACGGCTTCCGCAATCCGTGGCGCTTCAGCTTCGACCGGGCCACCGGCGATCTCTACATCGGCGACGTGGGCGAGGGCACCTGGGAGGAGGTGGACTACGCCGCCGCCTCCACTGGCGCCGGCAAGGGCGTGAACTTCGGCTGGGACGAGATGGAAGGGCTGCACTGCTTCAAGCACCGGGACTGCGATCAGACCGGACTCACCCTGCCGGTGTTCGAGTTCAGCCACGAGGAAGGATGTGCCGTGGTCAGCGGCTACGTCTACCGCGGCACCGCGATGCCGTCACTGCAGGGGACCTACTTCTACGCCGACTACTGCCTGGGCTGGGTGAGGAGCTTCCGGATCCAGGGCGGCGTTGCCACCGAGCAGAAGGAATGGCCCGAGCTCAAGCCCGGCGGCCAGATCACCAGCTTCGGCGAAGACTCCGCCGGCGAGCTCTACATCGCTACTCAGCAGGGTGGGGTGTACAAGATCATCAACCAGGCACAGTGATGGCAAAGGGAACGCGACGCACCCACCAAAGGTGGGTACCCGACGCAGATAAAAGCACGGATCGCTCCTTGGAGGATCCATCCTCCGTTCTCTGGAGCCGGCTACAAGAATTCTTCTTCAACAGCACACCAGTCGAGTCCATGCAAGCGGATTCAATTGGTGTGCTCCTGATTAATCGCTGAGGTTTTGGAAAGCCGAGGCGGAGCTGCTTTCGCCTCGGAGCAATCCGTGCTTTTTGTCGGTTGTTATCCGTGTTAAAAGAACCTTGAATCTGCGTTCATCTGCGTTGATCTGCGGCCAAAAGTTCTTCAGCCTACGCGAACAATTCTTCCCACCGACGGCACGCCGTTGCGGTTGAGCAGAAACAACAGGTAGTACCCCGGAGGCGCGAGTTTCCCGCTCAGCGGCGTGGTCACCCGGACGCTCGTCGCCGTACGGGTGAACTTCAGGGTGTTTGCCCGTTGGCTGGCGTCGAACGCGTGGGTTACCGCGCCCAGCCGGATCCAGCGCACGCCGGTGATCTGCCCGGCATACGGCGTGATCACGGTGAAGATCTCATTGTAGCTGAGCGACGTCTTCGAGACGCTGATGACGGTCGGCCGGGCTCCTCGGAACAGATAGGGCGGCCGGAAGATCTCGTGGTTCGTCTGCCGGGGATATTCCCCGCCGGACGCCGGATCGTTGGCATCGCCGCCGGCGCCGTGCAGCACGGTTCCGTCCGGCAGCAGCAGCGAGACCGAGTGGTAGCCGCGGTCCACCCGATTGGCTGCCAGCTCGGTCCAGGTTCCACCGTTCCGCTGGTCCCACACCTCAGCGGCGTGCACCGCACCCGACAGATCGTTGAATCCGCCTTTGCTGGTGCCGCCGGTGACCAGCACCTTTCCATCCGGCAGGATCGTCGCGTTGAGGTGCCGCCGCGGGTAGCGCATCGAGGCGGTACTGCTCCAGCTTGGACCGGGGCGAGTCAAATCGATCGTTTCAGCCGTCGCGGTCGGCACCGGTGACTTGGGGTCCGGTATGCTGCCGCGCAGGTCGCCTCCACCGCCGACGTAGAGAACCTTGCCGGCCTCGTACATCACCGCCGACCCGTAGTCCCGGATAAAGCGGAAGGTGCGGGCAAACCCTGCGCTGCTGGACCAGCGTCCCCGCCCGTTAGCCGTCACCACGTCCACGTCGAGGTAGCGGGAATTGATCCGCTCGCCGGCATAAAACAGCTTCCCGTTCGGAGCCACGAACTGCCGCGGGTAATACGGCAAAGTCAGACTGGCGCCGGTGAGCTTCACCCAGCGGTTCCCCTCCCAGATCTCCGGGATCAGCACCACGGTGGAGTTCGCATCGCGTCCGGCCACCGTGACCACCCGCCCGTCGGCCAGCGTCGTCACCGTCGGATACCAGCGCCCCTTCGCCATCTTCGGCAGCCCGGTCGCCCAGCTCTCGCTCACCGGGTCGAAGATGTTGGTGACGTCGAGCCCGCGGTCGTCGTTCAGGTGCCCGCCGGAGACCATGACTCGCCCGTCGGCCATCAGCGTGTGCCCGGCGCAGAACAGCATGTCGCCGGGCCGTACGATCGTCGCCGTGTTCGGAAAGCCGCTCGCCGGATTCCACAGCCGCGGTATGCCCATGCTGCCATCGGACTCACGCTTGCCCCAGGCCAGCAGCTTGCCGGTGGGGAGCAGCTGGATGTGGAGCGGAACGATGTCCCATGGAACCGACGCGTCCCACTTCCCGGTCTGGGCTTCGTTTGGCAATGGATTGATCGCGACGGTTGCGGAGGTCGCTCCGATCGAGCCGGCGGTGAAGCGCAGGCTGTGATTCCCGGTCCCGGCGATCCCCAAATCAGCAAACGTCGCCGAACCGTTGGCCTTGGTGGTGGCGCTGGAGGCGCCCTCAATCACGCCGCTGCCGCTGGCGATGGCGGCGGTTACCACCGCGCTGGCCACGGCCACTCCGGCGGCATCCTTCACTACCACAACCGGCTGAGACCCCGGTGCCCAAACCTCCTGGTCCAGTGCGTTCGAGGGCGGCTGCCGGCTGATGGTGACCCGCGCCGGCGGCCCGGCGACGGCGAATTCGCCGGTCTTTTCCGCTGGCCGGGTAAGCTGGTCCCCGCTGCAGGTGATCGAGAGAATCCCTAGAGCGCTGACGAGAAGGATTCTGTTCGTGCGTGTCGGCATGATCATCATTTGGGGAATTTCACCCGATCCCCAGGATCACGCCATTGTGGCGGGTGGGCTATAGCAAAGGCGCATCACAGGAAAAGCGGAACACAACAAAAGCGTGATTATCTAGAGTCTGCGAACCCGCACCGGCTGGGAATACGAGGGCACCTCCTTGCTGGCGTCCTGGGTAGACTTGGCCACGCAGTTGGCAAAGTAGGTCTGGACCTGGCCCACGGCACCATGAGCGGCTGCACTGTAGGAGAACTGATATTCTGCCGGACTGCTCCCCGGCACCAGCTTGCCGCTGCCGATGTAGACTGGGGCCGCGCTGCCGGTCTCCTTGTAGAACTCCACCCGGTCCACCACCGAGGATCCGGCCCCCTCCCGGGGATTGACCCTGATCTCGGCCACGAGATCGACGGTCCCGCCGTCCATCGGAGTGGTGTACTGGTCGCTCACGTCATCCACCCTCGACCCTCCAGCCGAAGTCATCCGGCAGAACGGCGGCGGGAAGAAGAACGCCTCCTGTATCGGCTCCATCACCATTCTCCGCTGTCCGGTGTAGACCGAGGAGTTGCCCCAGTTGTTGCTGTAGCTGGCGCCGGCCCGGCAGGTCGGGGCTGTTCCAGTCCATCCCGGAAAGCAACCGTTGAGCGTGAGGTACCCCCCGCCGCTGCCGTAGGTCTCGCCCTGCCGCACGACGATCGTGCTGGTCAGCGGATCGTTCTGGAAGATGGTGCTGTGGTTGCCGTCGTGGCCGAACGTTTCCAGCGAGAGCCGGCGATGATTCACCGACTGGGTCCAGATGTTGACCGAGTTGTTCTCGTAGACAACGCCAAAACCCTGGGCTGCCGCCGCGGGGATGTTGCCGGTGGTTCGGGTGAGCAGATGCCAGTAACGCACCGGCTCGATGTTCCGGTTGTCCCAGATCCCCTGCCGTCCCGCCAGGCGCAGCACCGCCGCGCCGTCGAGCGCCTTCCACCGGGCCAGTCCCGTCGCCTGGTTGAACTGCTGCCCGTCATCAGTGGAGATAAGCGCCACGCCGATGGGTGAGCCCATTCCCACCTGTTTGATGTACCGGTCGTAGATCTCGGTGAGCTTGAGCCCGCAGGCCCGTTGCACCGCGTAGTTCAGCAGCGCATGGGCAACGTTACTGTACTCGAAGATGCTCCCTGGGGTGCGTGCCGGCTCCCGGTTCTGCTCCGCCTGTACTCGCGCGATGGTGAACGCATCGTTGGGATACACGTATTTGGCGCCGCCCACCTTGGTGCGCTCGAACGCGGCCTGCCAGCCGGGATGCTCGTCCCGGCAGAAGGTGCTGCTGTTCCCGTAGTCGCAGATGCCGCTGGTGTGAGTGGCCAGATGCTCGAGCGTGATCTCTTTCCAGGGGAATTCGGTTTCCCAGCGGGAGCCTTCACCGTCGCCCAGCCACTTTCGCGCACGATCGCTGATGCTCACCGCACACTTGCTCATCGCGTGCACCAGCGTCGGCCCGCCGAGCAGGCCCTTGGTGGCGGAGTATACGTAGTAGGCGAGCGTGCCGCCCCGGTCGTAGATGATCCGGTCGTTCCGGATCACGACCAGCCGCTTGCTGTTGTACTTGGCGGCGCTGATGCCGTTCCAGACCTGTTGCAGAGTTTTGCTGCAGCCGAGTTGTCTGATGCTGCCGCACATGCCCTGGCTCTCGGGCGTGGCGCGGGTCCAGGCGAATCCGGTGGCCAGTGCTACTGTGTCGCCGGTAGCTGGAACCGCTTCGGCCGCCCGCGACGGCTCGGTGGGGCTTCGGCAACCGAGCGCCACGACGAGCGCGGCGATGAGGCCGCGAGCTGATTGGTTTATGGCTGGCCTCTTCGGTCCGCGACTGGCGGTCCTTCGGGAAGCGTGAGGTGCAGCCTGCTAGGGTAGGAACAAGCGGAGATGCTGTCAAGCTACGCGCGTCCGCCCGAGATCTGGCTGACCCGCCAAAAAGCGTTACTGTCTTCGGGCGGATTCGCGCGCGACATCCACGGACTCGGAGGAGATCCATGCCGGCAGTCTTGCGCACCAGGTACGGCGCTGTGCTCACGGTTATCGTGTGCGCCACCGGCGCAGCGAGCTGTAGCGATACCGTGGTCGACCAGACTCCCGACGAGCTGGCTGCGGCGGTTACCGGTCCGATTCGGTGGGATGCCAAGTCCGCCATGAAGCAGATCGCGCGCACCAGAGGATGCGATTCCTATACTCCCACCTGGGCTCCCGACGGAAACCTCTACACCGCAGTGGGCGACTGCCGCTACCGGGGAGCGCCCCAGAAGATCGGCATGGGGTTCGGCCGGATCTCCGGCGCCACCGCCTACGGCGTCTCGTTTACTCCGGTCTTCACTGGCGATCCACTCGACTTCGATGATGCGGCCAACGGCGCCGGAGTGGAGGCGCTGGGTGACGGGCCGCTCGGTGAGAAAGCCTCGGGGATGCTGCATGCAGACGGGCGGCTCTGGTACTGGATCCGGAACATCTACCCCGGTGGGACCGGTGCCCGGCTCAAATTCTCCAGCGATGTGACGGCGGCCAACCCGCAGTTCACCTGGGTGGATTGGACCCTGCCTGAGGTGGGCTACGCCTCGTTCGTGCAGTACGGAAAGGGCTACGCCGGGGGGCCGGCCGGTTATGTCTACGCCGTCCTTCCGCTCCGCAGCAGCGCGGCCGGCAGCGTGAGCAACAGTGCCTACGATCTGGTGCCGGCCTTCGGCCTGATCCGGGGCGCCCGGAATGACTTGACCCTGCAGAGCAGCTGGGAATACTTCTGCGGCGTGCCGTCCGCGCCGGCCTGGTGTGCCGGCGCGTCGTCGGCCACCAAGATCATGTACAAGGTAGGAAAGCGGTTCACTCCACGAGGCGGGATGAGCTGGAACCCGGGCCTCAAGAAGTTCATGCTCTCGCTGGTGTTCGACACCACGCCCAACGATCCCAAGGACAGCGCCCGCTTCACCGGCGGCCTCATGGTATTCCTCGGCTCCAATCCCTGGGGCCCCTGGCAGCAGGTGTTCGCCAGTGCGGGCGCCTGGCCCGGCGGTCTCAGCACCACCACCTGCGGCAGCACCCAGTGGGGCTCGGGTGAGCGGGCCGACATTCCAACCAAGTACATGAGCGCCGACGGAAGGACCTTCTACCTGTTCAGCTCCGGCGGGGACTGTTTGTCGGTGGCGAGGGGAAGATTGCCGTGAGGAACGACGGAACGTGGGAACGACGGAACGTGGGAACGACGGAACGTGGGGAACGGCGCGGCTTGGCA
>JBJMPB010000107.1:0-7129 GCA_045803455.1 Gemmatimonadales bacterium
AGGATGGCCGGCGGGTCCATATCGCCCTCTCGGTCTCTCCCATCCGCGACGGCTCGGGCAAGGTTGTGGGCGCCGCGTCGGTCAAGCGAGACATCACCGAGCACAAGCGGATTCACGCGGCCCTGGAAGCTGAAAGCGCCCGTAGCAGAGAGTTGGCCGAGGCGCTGGAGGTAGCCCAGGCATTCGTCTGGGACTTAGACGGGCAAATCACGTACTGGAGCAGTGGCGCTGCCCGGCTGTACGGGTTCACCGCCACCGAGGCGATTGGCCGGGTCTCGCACCAGCTGCTGCAGACCGAATTCCCGCTGCCCCTGGAGGAGATCCGGAGCGCTCTGCAGGCGGCGGGCCGCTGGCAGGGCGAACTGGTCCATGTGGCCAGAGATGGGCGGCGAATCCATGTGGCTTCGCAGTGGATCCTTCAGCGGCGCCGCCGGGAGGAATCACCCACGGTTATAGAGGTCACCACCGACGTCACCGCGCAACGGCTGATGGAGGAACGGGTGCGGCAAAGCGAGCGGATGGAAGTGGTCGGACAGCTCGCCGGCGGTGTGGCCCACGAAGCCAACAATCAGATGACAGTCGTACTCGGCGCATCGAGCTTCCTGCTGGGCCGCGCCGATCTTCCGGAGAGCGCCCGGAAGGATCTGGAGTACATCCGGGAGGCCGCCGAGCGCACTGCCGCCATAACTGCTCAGCTCCTCGCTTTCAGCCGCCGCCAGGTGGTGCAGAGCCGGGTCTTCGAGCTCGACGATGTGGTCCAGGGACTCGAGGGCGTCCTCCGGCGCGCCCTGGGCGAGCGCTCGACCCTCGTGCTGCAGCTCCGGGCCGGCAGCCGGGTCAACGCCGATCCGGGTCAGCTGAGCCAGGTGCTGCTGAATCTCGTCCTCAACTCCCGCGACGCCATGCCGCTGGGGGGACGCCTCAGCATCGAAACCTCCGTCGCCGAGCTGACCGAGTCCTATGCCAAGCAGCGGCCCGGAGTAGCTATCCAACCCGGACCTTACGCCGTGATTGCGGTCAGCGATACCGGCCACGGCATGGGACCCGAAGCCCTGGGCCATCTATTCGAGCCGTTCTACACCACGAAACCCATTGGCAAAGGCACGGGGCTCGGGCTGGCCACGGTTTATGGCATCGTGAAGCAGAGCCGGGGGTATGTCTGGGCCTATAGTGAGCTGGGCGAAGGCACCACGTTCAAGATCTATCTGCCGCTCGACGCGTCTTCGGTGGCTCCCGCCGGACCGGCTGAGCCCCCGGCTCGCGCCACCGGGGAGACAGTCCTTCTGGTGGAGGACGAGCCCGCCGTCCGGATCATGACCTCACGGGCGCTGCAGGAATTCGGCTATGGAGTCGTCGAGGCGAGCGGAGGACATCAGGCACTCGGGGTATTGGAACGAAAGGACAGCCGGATCGATCTGCTGATCACCGACGTGATTCTGCCGGGCATGGATGGGCCCGAGCTGGCCCGCCGCGCCGTCGAGCTCACCCCGAATCTGCCGGTGCTCTTCATCAGCGGCTATACCGACGACGAGATCGTCCGCCGCGGGCTGCTTCAGGAGGGGCAGCCCTTTCTGCAGAAGCCATTCACTCCCGAAACCCTTGCGGTGCAACTCACCCGGCTGCTGAAGCAGAAGGGCAAATCAGACCAGCGGACCCCTGCGGCAGTGCGCTAGCCGGCTTTCCGGGCCAGCGCCGTCCGCACCTTTTCCAGCACAATCTGCAGCGTGAACGGCTTCTCGATGATCTCCTGATCGAGTGGACGGTCGCCGTTCCGAGCCAGCGCCTCTTCGGTATACCCCGTCATTAGTAGAACCGGGAGAGTGGGAACCAGAGCACGGACCCGGGTGGCCAGCTCGGCGCCGCCCATGCCGGGCATGACCATGTCGGAAAGAATCAGATCGACTTCGCCGTGGCGCGCGGTGATCAGGGCGAGCGCGTCCTGGCCGTTGGTGGCCTCCAGCACCCGGTACTCGTGTCGCTCCAGGAGGCGCCGAACCGTACTCCGCACCGAGGCCTCGTCTTCGACCAGGAGAATGGTGGCACCTGCACCTGAAGGTGGGAAAACCCTGACCGCTCTCTGCGAGGCCTGCAACGGGCCCTGATGAAGCGGGAAGTAGAGCTTGAACGTGGTTCCCCGCCCTACCTCGCTGTACACCCAGATGTGTCCACCGCTCTGCTTCACGATACCGTAGACAGTCGAGAGACCCAGCCCGGTTCCCTTCCCCGGCTCCTTGGTCGTAAAGAACGGCTCGAAGGTCCGCGAGCGCGTGGCAGAGTCCATCCCGCAACCGGTATCCGTCACCACCAGCACGACGTGACGACCCGGACGGGCCGAGGGATGTTGACGAGGATAGTGCTCGTCCAGCTCGACAACTCCAGTCTCGATCAACAGGCTTCCGCCGCGGGGCATCGCGTCGCGGGCGTTCACCGCCAGGTTCAGGATCACCTGTTGTAGCTGGCCCGGGTCGGCCCAGACCCTGGGCAGCTCGGGATTCAGCTTGGTGAGCAGAACCACGTCCTCACCAACCAGCCGCCGGACCATGCTCTCCATCCCGGTGATTACAGCGTTTACCTCCAGGACCTCGGGCTGAAGCAGCTGGCGCCGGCTGAAGGCCAGCAACTGACGGATGAAGCCGGCCGCCCGGTCCGCCGCGCCCTGAATCTCCATCACGTCGGCCCGGCGCACGTCGTCAGCCGGCATGTCCGCCAGCAGGAACTCGGTTTGCGCCCGGATGATGGTCAGCACGTTGTTGAAGTCGTGAGCGATGCCTCCGGCCAGCCGGCCGACCGCCTCCATCTTGTGGGCCTGGCGAAATTGATCCTCCAGCTGCTTCCGCTCGGTGATGTCGGTGGCCACGCCCAGCACCTGACGGGCGCTGCCGTCGGGTGAAAGCAGCGGCACCTTCACCGTCTGAAACCAGCGGGTGGCGCCGGTCCTGGTGCACGTGGCCTGTTCTTCCGGAATGAACGTCGCCATCTGGGTGGATAGGACCTCACGGTCGGCCCGGAGAAACCGCTCGACCTCCCCGTCCTTCAGACCGAAATCGCTGTCCCGCTTGCCGATCAGGGTTTCAACCGTAGTTCCGTGGAACTGCGCCATAGCCTCGTTGGCCAGCACGTACTTGCCTTCCCAATCCTTTACGAAAATCAAGTTGGGATTGGTATCGATGACCTGACGGAGAAAGCGCTGGTAATGAGCCGCCGCGGTCTGAAACGCGTTGGCTCGGACGCCATGACGGCGCTCCTGGATGACGGCGGCAGCCCCGAGTCCCAGCAGGAGCGACAGGAACGCCATCACCCAGGTTGTCGCAGACCAGTCGAGGGCAGCAAGGTTGTGGAAGGCAAGCATCAGCGGAGCAGCATTCCCGTATTCCTCGCGGCGGCCCGCCAATCGCAGGGGACGAGGCAACACGCAAGAAGCGTTGACTCAATCAATGGAGATCTGAGACCAATACCGGCTCGAAGCACGACCCGTGCCTCGAGAGCGCTCGCGGCCGCCGAGCTCCGCGACAGGGGACAGAACCAGGCGACTGTGTCGCAGCCGGGCAGGCCTCGACGATTTTTGCGCCAGTCGCCTCGCACTGACTTGCTCCGCTGCACGGGATACCTCTTACTTCACTGATGCCTGACTTCAGTGCCCGCAAGGAAGTCATTCCGTACCTCGTGGCGACGGCAGCAGTGCTCGTCATGGGGGCCGTGCGCTGGCTGCTGGCCCCGCTGCTGGAGGCTCAGCTTCCCTTCACCACCCTGGTGATCGCAGTGCTCGTTGCCGCATGGTACGGCGGCCTGGGCCCCGCCCTGCTGGCCACTGGGCTGAGCGCTCTGCTCGGCCTGTTTCTCTTCATCCCCCCGACCTACTCCTTGCAGCTCACCGGCAGGATGGAAATCCTCCGAGTTCTGCTCTTTTCTCTGACCGGCGCGATCGCGGCACTGCTGGGCGAGTCTCGTCTTCGAGCTCAGGCTCGGGTCGAAGCCGCGGCGGTTGAAGCCCGCAACGCAGCGGGCCTGGCGCGAGCAGAGACCCGGCGCGCCGAGCAGGAGAAATCCCGGGCCGAGGCCGCCGCAATGGAGGCAGAGGAAGCGCTCAATCAGCAGCTCGCCATCGAGGCGGCACTCAGCAGCAGCGAGGCGCGCTTCCGCGCCATGGCGGAATCGTCTCCGCTGGGCATCTACATCACCGACGCGTCAGGTGATTGTCTGTACACCAACCCGGCCTATCAGCGGATCTCCGGGCTCAGCGAGCAGCAGGCCCGGGGAACCGGATGGAGCAGGGCGATTCATCCGGAGGACCGGGAGCGAGTCTTCCAGGTGTGGTATCAGGCCGCGGAGCGCCGAATTCTCTTCCTGAGTGAGCATCGATTTGCTCACGCCGATGGCAAGGTGGTATGGACCCGGGTGAACGCGGCCGAGATCACCGACCAGGAACAGCTGGTGGGATACGTCGGGCTGGTAGAGGACATTTCCCAGCACGCCGCAGCTCAGGCCGCGCTGCGGCAGAGCGAGGAGCGTTATCGGGCATTCATCGAGCAGACGGCAGAGGGTGTCTGGCGGTTCGAGCTGGAGCATCCGGTGCCGGTGACCCTGCCCGAGGACGAGCAGATCGAGCGCTTCTATACCCACGCCTACCTGGCCGAGTGCAATGATGCTCTGGCCCTGATGTACGGCTACAGCAAGGCGGGAGAGCTGATCGGCGCACGGCTGGGCGACATGATGCCCCGCTCCCGCCCCCGGAACGTGGAATACCTGCGCGCATTCATTCGGAGTGGATATCGCCTGACCGACGCCGAATCGCACGAGGTCGATCGCCAGGGAAACGAGCGCTACTTCCTGAACAACCTGATCGGCTTCACATCCGAGGGACAGCTGAGGCGCGCCTGGGGCTCTCAGCGCGACGTCACGAGCAATCGGCAGGCGGAATCCGCCATTCAGGCGAGCGAGGCCCGATTCCGCAGCGTGTTCGAGTCGGGGATGATCGGCATTGCTTTCTGGAATGGCCAGCAGATAACCAGCGCCAACGATGTTTTGCTCCACATGTTGGGCTATACCAGAGAGGAGCTGGCCCAGGGGGTGCTTCGCCATGGCCGTCTCACCCCGCCCGGGTACGAGGAGGTGGACCGCAAGGCCACCGAGGAAACCGGCCTCACCGGCTCATGCACGCCCTACGAGAAGGAGTTCTTGCGAAAGGATGGAAGCCGGGTTCCCGTGCTGGTGGGCGGAGCTCGGCTGGCCGATCACATGTCGGACGCCGTGTTTTTCGTCCTGGATCTCACGGCCCGCCGCCAGGCAGAAGACCGCCTTAGACAGGCCGAGCGCATCGAAGTAGTGGGGCAGCTGGCCGGTGGCATGGCTCACGAGGCCAACAACCAGATGTCCGTGGTGCTGGGTGCCGCCAGCTTCATTCTCGGGCGGCAGGATTTACCCGAGGCGGTGAGACAGGACGTGGACTACATCCGCCAGGCCGCCGAGCGCACGGCGTCCATCACGCGCCAGCTGCTCGCGTTCAGCCGGCGGCAGATCCTCAAGCCAGAGGTGGTAGATCTGAACGCGGTACTGAACAACCTTCAGCCCATTCTCCGCCGCACGCTGACCGAACAGCAGACGCTGGAGCTCCGACTCGATCCGGCGGCGGCTCCGGTACGGGCCGACCCCGCCCAGCTCGATCAGGTCCTGCTGAACCTCACGATCAATGCCCGGGACGCGATGCCCGACGGTGGCACCTTGACCATCGAGACCCGCGAGGTGGAGCTGACCAAGGAGTACACCGCTCGACGGCCCGGCGTCTCCATCATTCCAGGGACGTACACCGCTCTGGTCGTCAGCGATACCGGCCATGGCATGGATCAGGAAACCATGAAGCACCTGTTCGAGCCATTCTTTACTACCAAGGCCGTAGGTCAGGGAAGCGGCCTGGGCCTGGCGATGGTATACGGGATCGTGAAGCAGACCGGGGGAAACATTTGGGCCTACAGCGAGCCCGGCGTGGGAACAACCCTGAAGCTGTATTTCCCTTCGGTGGGGGAATCGGCGAGTTCTCCGAGCTCGGCGGAGCCGGAACCACCGAGCCGGGCCGCAGGGGGAAGGATACTTATCGTCGAGGACGACCCGCTGGTGCGGGAAATGGCCCGGCGCTCGCTATCCGAGGCGGGATTTGAAGTGATGGAGGCGGCCAACGGACAGATGGCTCTGGACTTCGTCTCCAAAGGGTCACCCGTCGATGCGGTGCTCACCGACCTCGCAATGCCGGGCATCGGCGGACGCGAGCTGGCGCGGCGACTGCGGGAGAGCCGCCCGGGACTGCCGGTGGTATTCATGTCGGGCTATACCGATGACATTGTCCTTCGCCGTGGCCTGCTGGAGAGCGGAGTCCCCTTTCTCGAGAAGCCCCTGTCTCCGGTGAAGCTCGCTCAGAAGATGCGACAGGTGCTCGATGGTGGGACGCTGTGAGCAACCTCACTCCCCTCGCCTCCCGACAACTACATATATTTCCTCGCCCTGTCGGGCCGGGGTAGTGACACTCCGATGGGCGTGGTCATCGGAGCCAGCGTCCACACCCCGAACTCATGGCCGTCGCTCTCCGCGGCGGCCCTCCTCAAGGAGTCGAGGCATGGCTAATCGCGAAGGGGGCAAACCGGGTGGCGGAGGTGGCGGCCAAGGTGGGGGTGGTGGTCAGAAGGGCGGGGGCGGAGGACAAGGTGGCGGCGGGGGCCAGAAGGGCGGCGGCGGCGGCGGTGGTCGACCCGGAGGACCTGGTGGTGGCGGCGGACAGGGTGGCGGTGGTGGTGGCGGGCAGAAGGGCGGCGGCGGCGGCGGTGGTGGCCGTCCCGGGGGTCCGGGCGGTGGCGGTGGTCAGGGCGGCGGTGGCGGCGGTGGTGGTCGCCCGGGTGGCCCGGGCGGCGGCGGCCAGGGCGGGGGAGGCCAGGGTGGCGGAGGCCAGGGTGGCGGTGGCGGTGGTCAACGAGGTGGTGGTGGCGGCGGTGGGCAGGGCGGCGGAGGCGGCGGTTGGGGTGGCGGCGGTGGCGGTCAGGGAGGCAACCGGTAGGTAAACAGCGCTACATAAAAGCTGGAAAAGCGCCCCAGTCTCCTGGAGAGTGGGGCGCTCTTTTTAGTGAGGGTACGGGGGGGTATACTA
>JBJMPB010000115.1:0-2739 GCA_045803455.1 Gemmatimonadales bacterium
GAAGCGCAACGAGCTGGCATCGAGCACGCGAAGGCTCTGGAAGGACGCTACAAGGGCCGCAAACCATCCTACAGCCGTGAGCAGCTCCGGGTAGTGCAGGCCCTCGTCGGTCAGGAAGCAGGAACCAGTGCAATCGCGAAGGCTACGGGTCTAACCCGCCAGACCGTGCTGCGGATTAAGGCCGATCCTGCCGAGGCTGAGGCAAACCTCGCGACGTGGGGACTGTGAGATCACACTTCCACGGCCCAAAGCTCTAACCGGTGCCGGGACGGTTCTCTGCAGGTGCTTCGGGAGCGGTTTGGTCTGATGGGCCGCGAAGTTCCAACGTATACTGGGAGAGCGTTCGCCATGCCGCCTGGCTGTAGGCGCCATTATAGAGCACTGCGTCGGTGCCAATGGCGACAACGGCGAGAATGGCGACAAACAGGATTGTTCTCATTGAAACACCTTCCACCCGAAGCGCATGGGCACCAATCCACCGTGATCCGGTAGCACTTGCAGCGCCGGATGTGCCCCTCAAAGTCTCCCTTAGAACCTACGGTGCTGGCGATTCTATTCGCAGACCCTGACACGGCGGGTGCGCCAAACGCCATCTACGCGCACACGGCGGGTACGTGTCTCGCAAACCTCCTCGTTACTGTCTTCCTCAATCACCACCCGACGACCAGGTGAACGTCGCTCTATGACTCTCGGCTCAACTTGTGGGCGTTCCTGATAGGTACGGACGCCGCCCGGACCGATCTCCACACCCATCTGGGCTTGAGCAGGTGCGCCTAATCCGAGGCTAGCTCCGGCGAGGATCAAGCTAGCAGCAGTTGTGCTGAACAAGGTTCTAATCACTGTTGTCTCCATCAATCGGCATCTAAGGCTGGACTTTGGCCATTTCAGGCGGGGAAGCATGCGGCCTCTGTGAGACGGTTGAGCAGAGCCCGTGGGATTTTCACCTGATCGGGGTCTTGCCGGGACATTTCAAAACTGGCGTCCCATAGTCTAGCGCGGACGATCGCCAGGGCATCGCTGAAGGTCAGGTGAGTTTTGGCATACCAGGCGGCGTGCCGTGGCTTCCAACCATCGTTGAATGCCTCATTGGACCACAAGGTCACCAGTGCAAACAAACTCAGCAGCGCTGGTGTCGTGCGGGCGATTGCCGTATCCGACCACTGGCGCTGTGTCTCGACACCTAAATGGCGACGCACTTCCGCAAACGTCACCTCGACAGACCAGCGCCGCACGAACCACCGCAGGATATCAAGCGGATTCGCCGCCAGATCCGTGCACAGGAAAGCTTGCGGCTCGAACGCACCCGTAACATCTCGCACCAGAACCCAGCGGATCGGCACGCTCTTGCCCGGGTGGTACCAGAGCGCCGTGCCGGAGGTGATCGCAAGCTGCCGATCCTGTCCTCCGTACCAGTTTGTGATGGTGATCCACCGCCACCGGGTTGTCGGGCTGGCAAGCCGCTGCGTCAAGGTAGGCTGGCGGGCGCCCGCGACCCGCGGCCGGCCCCTTTGGCCGGGCTGGCGCACCGGAGGCGGATCGAACAGGCGGGCATCCAGCCGCAGGCGGGTGATCACCGTCAGGTGGCGCCGCACCGCTTCGAGCAACTCGATCGCCGCATAGCTCATATCGGCCACAACGATGACCTGTCGATCAGGCAGCCAGCGGGCCACCTGGAGCAGCATCTGGCGCGCCCAGTCGGTCAACAGCTTGTGCTGACGCCCCCTCTCGCAGGCATAACGTTCCGAGGGCGCCAGAACCGTCAGGAACGGGAGTGCCCACACGCGACCGGCCCAGGGGATTGGCGCCAGGAGCATGAGGCTGATCCAGCGCAGGCCTGAGGCCTTGACGAAATGACCATGGCTGGAGCGGACCGGATCGCGATAGATGCCACGGGCTTTGATCCGGGCTCCCCAGCGCCGCTCGATCGTCTCGTCGATGGCGATCACCACCGGTCCTGTGGGCACGAAGGTTGCGATGAGCTGATGCAGCAGCCGAAAAGCGAGATCGCGTAGCGACCAGCGGTTGCGGTTGAGCACGCGATGGAAGGTGGTGAAGGTGGCGATCTCGCGCAGGCCCATGATGCTCAGGGCGGACGTGACGGTCCGCCGGCCGGGCGTCAGGATGGCGCCGGCGATGAGCACGAGCACGCCCCGCAAAGTCGGCGCCGTGAACGCGCTCGCGAAGGGTGCGAACCATTGGATGAGGACAGGTGCCGGGGCGGAAGCTATCATGCGCAGCTCTGATGGATGGGAAGCCCCACAGACCAACGCCTTTCCGCGGAGATGGCCTGCCCATGCCTGAACGCGATCTCATCCTGGAGGAACTCGAAGCCTTCTGCCGCGCACATGATGTGGTGGTGCAGAAGCAAGGACGCGGCTACTCGCTGCTGAGCGGGCGCAGCGGAGCGCCTGTGGCACGGCTGCGTTCGACTGCCGATGCTGGGAAAGTTCAGGTGCTATGGTGGAATGGCGAGCGCTGGAAAGCTCCTGGTCCGTTCGGCATGCTGACCATGCCGGTGCACCAAGCCGTCGCCTACATAGCCTCAGAGCCCGCTTTCTGGATCCACGTTTGATCCTCCCACGCCATCAAAAATGGCCAAAGTCCAGCTGAGAGCATTTTCGATTTAGGTGAGATCAGTATAGGCAGCGTTAGGTTCAGCCACCCCGCTGTCCTGGCCGCTGTCTGATCGTCGTCTGTCGATCCTGATCCCGTGCAAATCGAAACCGCTCTAGCATGGAA
>JBJMPB010000136.1:0-3062 GCA_045803455.1 Gemmatimonadales bacterium
CTCGGGCTCCGGGCACCATTTCCGTCACCCATTTGACGAGGAGCGACCTGTAGGCCTGCTGCCACGGCTCCTCGGAAAGCCGGTGATCGGCTTCTTCGATCACCCGGTCTGTCATCGAATGCGCGCTCTCGAGGGCCGCCACGTAGCTGGCAATCGCCCGATGGGGGACGACACCGTCGCGCTCGGATTCGACGATCAGGACGTCCCACCTGAACGCTGCGCAGGCTGCAAGCGCCTGGTCTTCGTCCGGGCTGACCGCGTGCCGTCTATAAGCCGCGAGCTCGGGCTTCTTGAGCTGCATTTTCGGCAGGGCCCAGTCGTCGTCCATGTAGAGCGTAGGTGCCCGCAGCCCGAGCCATCGGACACGCCGCAGCGAGGTCAGGATTGTAGCCAGGTAGCCGCCATAACTGCTTCCGATGACCGCGATCGTCGAAGGATCGACGCCCGGTCGGGCGGTCAGCACGTCGTAGGTGGCGATAAGGTCGTGAAGGTTCTCCTCCCGCGTGATGGTCTCGTGCTGCGCATCTGTTTGCGCATGGCCGCGCAGATTGAAGGTTAGGCAGATGCAGCCGAGCGCCGCAATCTCGCGCGCTCGTGCAAGATACTGCTCTTGACTGCCGCCCCAGCCGTGCACGAACAGCACGCCGGGCATTATGGTTCCGGGGGCAACCAGAGTGCCGGCAATACCGCGAAGCAGTAAAGCAGCATCTTCTCTGGAACTCAGCGGTTCCGCCCAGGTTGTTTTCTCGTTCGGGCGCCAGAACCGTCCCGAGCCCCGGACCGCCATGGCTGCCACGATCGACGCCACTGCGCATGGTACGAGTTCTGAAGGCCCGTCCCGAGCGCTCGTCCTCGGTGCTCTCGGGGTCGTGTTCGGCGATATCGGGACCAGTCCCCTTTATGCCCTGAAGGAAGCCGCGCATGCCGCCGGGAGCAGCGGCGTGCTTTCCCCGGACGCGCTGCTGGGCGTGCTGTCGCTCATCCTGTGGTCGCTGATCGTCGTGATCTCGATCAAGTACTGCATCTTCATCCTGCGCGCCGACAACCGCGGCGAGGGCGGCATCATCGCCCTGCTCGCCCTGCTCGGCGTGCGCAGGGTCCAACCCGGCTCGTGGCGCGTCTATCTCGTCCTGCTCGGGCTGGTCGGAACCGCCCTGCTCTACGCCGACGGCACAATCACGCCCGCGATCTCGGTCCTCAGCGCGCTTGAGGGACTCACGGTCGACTCACCCCAGTACGGAGCCTACGTGGTTCCGATCACGCTCGTCATCCTGGCCGTCCTGTTCTCCGTCCAGCGCATGGGCACCGGCTGGATCGGCGGGATCTTCGGCCCCTTCATGCTGTTCTGGTTTGCCATTCTGGGGATCCTCGGCTTGCGGGGCATCCTGGCGGCGCCGGACGTCCTTGGCGCGATCAATCCGTCCTACGCGGTGGCCTATGTTCTGAGCGCGAACCTCTCCGTCACGCTGGCCGTCTTGGCGGCGGTGTTCCTGGCCGTGACCGGCGGCGAGGCTCTCTACGCCGACATGGGGCATTTCGGCCGGTTCCCGATCCGAGCGGCGTGGTTCCTGGTCGTCATGCCGGCCCTGATGCTGAACTACTTCGGGCAGGGTGCCCTTCTCCTGACCGATCCAGCGGCGGCCGAAAGTCCCTTCTACCATCTTGCCCCCGACTGGGCGCATTACCCGCTCGTCGCTCTGGCCACCATGGCAACCGTGATCGCGTCGCAGGCCGTGATTACCGGCTCGTTCTCCCTGACCCAGCAGGCCATCCAGCTCGGGCTGCTGCCGCGGCTCCGGGTGATCCACACGTCCAGCCACGAACGGGGTCAGGTCTACGTGCCGTTTGTGAACTGGGCTCTTGCGGCACTGACGCTCGGGGCCGTTCTGGGCTTTGGCTCATCGAGCAGGCTGGCCGGAGCATATGGGCTGGCGGTGTCGTTCGACATGGCGGTCACCACCGTCCTCGCGACGTTCGTGGCGCTCCATTGGGGCCACAGGCCGGTTTTGGTCTACCTGCTGAACGCCTTTCTGCTGGTGGTCGACCTCATCTTCTTCGCTGCGAACACGACCAAGCTGTTTCACGGCGGCTGGTTCCCGCTGCTGATTGCGGTCGCCGCCGCGTTCATGATGCTGACGTGGCGTCGCGGCCAGCAGCTCGTCAAGAAGGCGCGATCGCACCTGCGGATGCCGGCGAAGGACTTCTTGCAGCGGCTCGAGGCCGATCCCCCGATCCGGATTCCCGGTGTTGCGATTGTCATGTCGGCTTCGGCATCGGGCATCCCGGGCACATTGCTGCATCACCTGAAACACAACCGGGTGCTGCACGAGAGGGTTTTTCTGGTTTCGGTGCAGGTCCTCGAGATCCCCACGGTGCCGGATGACGAGCGCGTCGAGGTGGTTCCGATTGGCGCGGGCATCGCCCGCGTGATCTTGCGCTTCGGCTTCACCGAGAAGCCCAACGTCCCGGCGGCTCTGCGCGGGGCAGCCCACCACCATGGCGCCCTGATGCTCGATCCCGACACCGCGACCTACTATGTCGGGCGGCAGACCGTGGTGGCCACCCGGGCGCAGGCCGGCATGGCTCTCTGGCGCGAGATGGTGTTCGCGATGCTGAACCGGAACGCGGAGCTCACCGCCAATTACTTTTGCATTCCGGCGCCCCAGGTGGTCGAAATCGGCAGCTCCGTCGAGATCTGAGGAGGTTCTCGTTGCGGGACATAAGCGCAGCACGAGGGCTGCCGTAGCGGCACCGCTGCTCGAGCGGCACTCTCGGGCAGCGATGACATCGACCACAGTTCGATTTGAGACTCCAGTTATTGCGCTAACAGAGCAGGGGCTCAGCGTCTCGTACGAGACCGTCCGGCGGTGGGTGATCAAGTTCGGCTCTTCATGCGCCCGCAACCTGCGCCGGCTGCGGCCTCGACCCGCAGCTATCTGAAGCCTGGCGAAGTGGTGGTCTTGATCCAGGACAGGCGGATTTTCCTGTGGCGCGCAATCGACAGCAAGGGTGAGATCCTGGACGTGCCCATTAGGCCGCGTGGAGATAAGGCCGCCGCTCTG
>JBJMPB010000141.1:0-10275 GCA_045803455.1 Gemmatimonadales bacterium
CCGCCGCCTGCTCCGCCTGGTCCATCTCGTCGTGCGCGGTGCGCTGAATGGTCCGCCCGCTCGGGGTGTACCATCGCGCGGTGGTGAGCTTGAGCGCTACCCCGTCGCCGAGCGGGAACAGCGTCTGCACCAGCCCCTTGCCGAAGGTCGGGGCCCCGACCACGACAGCGCGGTCATGGTCCTGGAGCGCTCCGGCGATGATCTCGGCTGCGCTGGCGGTTCCATCGTTCACCAGGACGATAATGGGAAGGTCCGGCCACACCTGCCGGGCTTCATCGAAGAACTCCTTGGTCGAGCCACGCGCACGGCCCCGAGTGGACACGATCTCCTGACGCGTGTCCAGGAACAGATCGGCGACCTTGACACCCTGGTCCAGCAGCCCGCCCGGATTGCCCCGCAGATCCATAATGAGCGATTTCATTCCCTTGCTCTTCATGGAGGAGATCTCCTGCCGCAGCTCCTCGGCCGACGTTTCACTCACCGGGTTCAGCGAGATGTAGCCGATGCCGGCGCCGAACATGGTACCCGGCGGCACCGACCGCATGTGAATCTGGGCCCGGGTGAGCCGGTACTTGATGGGGTCGGTAATACCGGCCCGGCGAATGGTGATCGCGATTCTGGAGCCCGCGTCGCCCCGGAGTGCCTTCACGGCCTGATCGTTCTTCCAGCCCTCGGTGGACTTGCCGTCGACCTCGATGATCTGATCGCCGGTCTCGATGCCGGCTCTCTCGGCGGGGGTCTCCGGCAGCGGAGCCACCACCGTGATCCAGCCGTCTCTCACGTCGATCTGAATGCCGAGACCAGCGTAGTTGCCTGAGGTTTGCTCGGTGAGCGCTTTATAGTCGTCGCCCGTCAGCAGCACGGAGTAGGGGTCCTTGAGCTGTTCCAGCATCCCGCGAGTTGCCTTCTGGTACAGATCGGTCTCGCCGATGGAGTCGACGTAATAGGTGCTGACGTGGCCCAGCACGTCATCGAACAGGCGAGCCTGCTGGTACACATTGCCGTCGCTCGCCACGCCCCGTTGCAACAGCCAGCCTCCACTGAAGAACGAGATGATTGCGACCAGACCAATCACACCCCAGCGCTGCTTCATATCTGCCTCCGCTCCCGCAGAATAGCTGACACAGTTCATCCACCCTTGTGAGGCCATTCCTCACGTCGAGACCTGTTCTGTACCGGGAATTCGGCGCGGGGGCCGACGGTTACAGCGCGGATCTATATAGGGTTAGCCTACCGCAACTCGAAAGATTTCCGGTGCGGCAGCTCGCACCTCCGACCATGCCGACTGCAAGAGCTGGTCCGGCGGAAGGCGCCCGTCTAAATGTCGCACCCCAGGACCCCGAACCGCCAGGTAGTAATCAACCACGCGGCGGTGGAACTCGGCGCTCTCCCGGTCCAGCCTATCCTGCCGCTTACCCGCTGCTATCTGCCGCTCCTGTCCCAGCTCAGGCGAGAGATCCAGAATCAAGGTGAGGTCCGGATTGGTGTCTTGCATCGCAGCCCGATTTGCCATGCGGACCAGGGAGGGATCGAGCCCGCGACCCGCCATCTGATACGCTTCGGTTGAGAGCGAATAACGATCGGAGAGGACCACCTTCCCTGCAGCAAGCGCCGGCCGGATTACCGCGTGAACCAGGTCGGACCGTGCCGCGAGATACAGGAACAGCTCCGCCAGTGGTCCCACAGAGTGGGCCGGATCCAGCAGGGCCTGCCGAGCTGCTTCGGCCGCGCGGGTACCACCCGGCTCACGCACCACGACAGGGTCTACCTGGGCTTCCCTCATGCGCTCAGCCAGCGGTTTCAGCAACGTGGACTTGCCCGAGCCTTCGGGTCCTTCCAGCACCACGAAGAAGCCGGCTCGGTTCATCCGAGCGTGATGATGCTGCTGGCTGAGCCCTTCTCCATGCCCTCACTGATCTGCTGATTGACCTTCTGCATCAGCTTCTCGAAGTTCGAGCGTGCCACCACGTAAGCCTGCCCGGTGGGGCTCATCTCGAGATCGCGCACCGCGGTCTCGTAGGCCTCGGCGGTTGCCTGATCGGGCATTTGACCGGTGGAGACAGCCTGGTCCACTTTGCGGGCGAGGGTCTGGATCTGATCGAGTTTAGCCACCGTCTCCTTGTCCTCTCGCAACGTCGTCTCTGCTCGTCTGAGCGCCTGGTATTCCGCGGACTGGCCGATCAACCGTCCCAAGTCCTGCGCCTTGTCCCAGATCACCGTGTGTCGCTCCTCTGCGCGAGCAGATATCGCTCGCGTCCAAATAGGTCCAGATGCAGGCTGACGTTCTGCCAGCCGTTGCCTGCGGCCAGAGTGGCCGCGGTGTTTGCCCGGCTGCAGTCCAGCTCCAAGGCCATCCATCCGCCCGGGCGAACCCAGGCCCACCCCTCTCGTACCAGCCGGGTCGTCTGTTCCATACCGTCGGCCCCGGCCGTTAGAGCCAGCGCCGGCTCCCAGTCCCGCACCGACGGATCCAGACGCGCGTACTCATTCAGCGTAAGATAGGGAGGATTGGAGATCATTGCGTCAAGCGATCCTGGGCCGACGGCCGTCGCTAGATCGCCGCGGACGAAGTGAACCGTCCGAGGTGCGCCAACCAGCTGATGATTCAGCCGGGCAATCGCCAGCGCCTCACCCGAAGAATCCAGCGCTAGAATACTCCCGAATTCCCCCTCGTGTGCCAGACTGAGCGCGATGCAGCCGCTGCCGGTTCCCACGTCGGCCACGCTCCCATTGCGAACCCGGTGGAGCAGCAGCTCCACCAATCCTTCGGTCTCCGGCCGCGGTATCAGCGCTCGGCCATCGATCTGCAGGGTCAGATGGCGGAAGCCAACCTTGCCGGTGACATGGGGCAGCGGCTCGCCCGCGGCACGGCGCCGGATTGCCTCACGGTAGAGCGCCGCTCGTTGGGGGTCCACGACCGCGCCGCTGGTAAGGAGCGACTCACCCAGGGACACCCCCTGCAGCTCGGCCCAGATTCGAAGGGCCTGCCGACGGGCGTCGGCAACCCCGGCATTACCCAGCAACTCGGTGCCTTCCGCCACCAGCGCCGCCGACGAGAGGGCCAGCTCAGGCATCCACCAGCTCCTGACGACTTGCCATCCGGAGCGCGCTAATCATGTCATCCAGACCGCCATTCAGGACTTCGGGCAGGTTGTGTACCGAAAGATTGATCCGATGGTCGGTGATCCGGCTCTGAGGGAAGTTGTACGTCCGGATCTTGGCTGAGCGATCGCCGGTGCCCACCATGGCTCGCCGGTCGCGGGAGCGCGCAGCCTCCTGCTCGGCCAGCATGCGGTCGAGCAGCCGGGCCCGAAGCACCTCCATCGCCTTGATTTTGTTCTGGAGCTGAGACTTCTGATCCTGTTGACTGACCACCACGCCGGTAGGCAGGTGGGTTATCCGCACGGCGCTGTCAGTGGTGTTCACGCTCTGGCCTCCGGGACCGGAGGACCGGAATACGTCAATCTTCAGATCCTGAGGCTCGATCTTGATGTCGACATCCTCGGCCTCGGGGAGCACCGCCACCGTGGCGGCCGAGGTGTGAATTCGTCCCTGCGTCTCTGTCGCAGGTACTCGCTGCACTCGGTGCACCCCTGATTCCCGGCGCAGAAGCCCATAAGCCTCATCTCCACGCACGGCGACGATCGCTTCCTTGATGCCTCCCAGCAGACCGTCACTTACCGAGATCGGTTCCCACTTGAGACTATGGCGCTCGCTGAAGCGCTGGTACATGCGGTAGAGATCGGCGGCAAACAGGGCGGCCTCATCACCGCCGGTGCCGGCCCGGATCTCCATGATGGCGTCGCGATCATCGTGCGGATCGCGGGGGAGCAACAGCTCGTGAAGCTCTTCGGTCAGGGCGGAGATTTCGTCGGGAAGCCGAGCCAGGTCAGCTTTGGCGAGCGCGACCAGCTCGGGATCGGATTCGGAGGCCAGCTCCCGCGCCTGGTCCAGGTCCCGCTGGAGGCGGGCCAGACGTTCTGCCAACTTGACGACGGGAGCCAGTCGGGTGTGTTCTCGACCGAGCGAGCGCAGCTTGCTCGGATCTTTTGCTGTGGCGGGGTCCGCCAAGGCCTGGCCGACTTCATCCGCCCGCGTCAATGCCTGGCGGAGCCGGGCCTCCATGGTTTACGCCTTGGGCGTTGCGGCCGGCTCGGTCTGATACTTCCGGCGGAACCGGTCTACCCGGCCGGCGGTGTCCACCAGGCGCTGCTTGCCGGTGAAGAAGGGATGGCACTGGGCGCACACTTCGACGTGGATCGACGTGGCCGTCGAGCGCGTCTCGAACTGATTCCCGCAAGCGCACTGAACCATCAGCTTGCGGTAATTGGGATGTATATCGGCCTTCATTGCTGCTCCATGGTGGTTGCCAAGCCCAGTAATGTAGCGGGGAGGGTGGCAGGACTGCAATTGACACCTCCACCGGTCACAAGTATGCTCAACCCAAACACTTCCACGTTCCTGCGAGGCACGAGTGCCACTGTCCCCGATGGAGGTCCTCCGTAAGGTCCCCCTCTTTTCCGGACTGAGCGAATCCGACCTGGCCGCGTTCGCCGATCTCACCCGGGAACGCAGCTATCCCAAGGGCAGCGTCATCGTGTTCGAAGATGACCCGGGAGACGCTCTCTTCCTTGTCGCAGCGGGTCAGGTCAAGGTAGTGCTCATCGCAGAGGATGGCCGTGAGGTCATCCTCTCGGTGCTTGGAGAGGGAAGTTTCTTCGGTGAGATGGCCGTGATCGACGAAGAGCCCCGCTCCGCGCACGTCATTGCCATGGACGATTCCAGCCTGCTGGTGCTGAGGCGGGAAGATTTCCACGCCCGGCTGCGGAACTCGCCCGAGGTGGCGATCTCGCTCTTGAAAGAGATCTCGCGTCGGCTCCGTCGAGCCGATGAAAAGATCGGAAGCCTCGTACTGCTCGACGTCAATGGCCGGGTCGCCCATCTCCTGCTCAGGATGGCGGAAGATGAGGGCGGCGACCGGATCACCCGCAAGCTGACCCACCACACCATCGCCCAGATGATCGGATCCAGCCGGGAGACGGTTTCCCGGACCATGCGCAATCTGGTCGAGCGCGGCATCATCCAGGTCACCCGCAAGGACATCACCCTCAAAGACCGACGCTCCCTGATGCTGGCCGCCCGAAGGGCGTGAGCATCGTCACCAACAGGCCGTGATTTTTGCCACGGCTGAGCTCCCGCAGTCGCGGAGAGGTTGCGACATAGCCCCGCACCGGCTGCTGGAGTCGCGATGACACATGAGGTGACGTTCTGGGGTACCCGCGGCTCGATCCCAACTCCCGGGCCCGAGACTGCGCGCTACGGCGGCAATACCGCCTGCATCAGCATTACCGGACCCGACAACCGGCTGGTCATTCTGGATGCCGGCAGCGGCCTGCGTCCGCTCGGCCATACGCTGATGAAGCAGCGGAACGGCATCCTCTCCGCTGACATCCTCCTGTCCCACACCCACTGGGATCACATCCAGGGGCTGCCGTTCTTCAAGCCACTCAGCTCCAGGGAAACTTCGGTCGTTATCTACGGGGCCCAGCAGGAAGGCGTGCCGCTCAAGGAGATTCTGGGCCGGCAGATGGATCCGATGGTCTTTCCGGTGCCGCTGAACGCCCTGGCAGCCTCTCTGATGGTGGTGGAGATCGAGGAAGGCGAATTCGAGATCGACGGCTTCAACGTCTGTGCGCTTCGGCTGCGACATCCCGGCACCACGCTCGGCTACCGGTTGGTCCCCAGCTCAGGCGGCCGCCAGCTCGCCTATGTCACCGACAACGAGCTGGGTCCGGGAGGAAACTACGAGGTCACGCCGGACTGGCGGAGCAAGATGGTAGAGTTCATCCAGGGCGCCGACACACTGGTTCACGACGCGATGTACCTCGACCAGATCATCCAGGCCCGCGCCGGATGGGGCCATTCGACTCCGCGGCAGGCGGTTGACCTTGCCCGCGAAGGCCGCTGTCGCCGGCTGATTCTGTTCCATCATGAGCCCGAGCACGACGACGACGCCCTGGACCGTCTGGTCGGGGAGACCAGAAAATACGCCGCTCAGGTTGCCCCAACGCTCGAGGTCGACGCCGCGGTCGAAGGGATGAGCTTTCGTTTGTGAGCCAGACTCCACGCGGCGGCCGCGATCCCGGCATGCGCCGGAAGCGCAAGAGCAATAAGCGACTGGTTGACTTGATAGAACGACGGCAGTGACTTGAGCAGGAGACCCAGAAGGGATATCGCAGCAACGGCCAATGTCAGGACCAGGGTAGCGTGTGCAAACCGCCTTGAGCCGAACGCCAACCGAGTTACCAGCCAGATCAGCGGCAGGGCCAGCAGATCGAACTGCAGCACGTTTTCATTGCGATAGGCAGCGGCGTGATCGGTCAGCCCCCAGAGACCCGCCAGCACCAGCCCGCCCAGTCCAGTCAGCAGAAACCAGCTCCAGGTCACCGCCAGAAATCCGGCACGGGCAAGGCCGGATGTTCTCGCCTGCCTAGCCAGGGCCATGGCCGCACCGCCGATGGCGAGTCCAGCAAGCAGATACCACGGGGTCCAGGAGGGAGGAGTTGCAGAAGGCTCCGGCTCGGTGGATTGGAACAGGGTCCGCTCGGACCTGACCAGCGGAACACTTCGCCCATCGGGTCCGGTCACCCGAATGCTCCGAACATGCTCCCGCATGGCCAGCGGTAAAAACATCTCCTCCCATTGTGAGATGGGACGGTCCACCGGCTGCCCCAGCGCGAGCAGAAGGCCGGTGTAGATCGGAGGATCGTTGGCGGTCAGCCGCTGCGTGTGAAAGCGGTAGGTTGTCCCGCTTGGCGCCGCCGCCGTAGCGGCGCGGATTACACCGCCGAGTGCCCGGTCGAGCGCGTCGCGTACCCGGGTAGAGCAGTTATCCCGATAATAGTCGTAGTGGTAGAAGCGATTCTCCGGCAGCTCGTTCCACTCCAGGAATCGCTGCAACTCGCTTCGGCCGACAGATGGGATTTCCAGCTCTTGAACCCAGACCGATCGGTTGGCCCGGCGGTACGATTCAACGTAGGACTGGGCCGGGTATCCCTGCATCCAGTACCACATCCGCCCCTGAACAAAGCGCAGCAGAAAATTCTGCTGGTGAAAATCGAAGAGACCGTAATTGTAGGTCTGATCGGTTCCGTGCATGGGATCGTGAATCCAGATCGCGTTGTGGCCGAACCGCTCCCAGACGTGCTTGCCGGGCCCCATGGTCATGAGGTAGACGGTCAGTCGGTCGGGCGGTCTGGCGGTCTGGCGGTCGGTCGAGTCACTCGGCTGGGTTTGGCCCGGGAGATCGCGGCCCTGGCTCAGCACGAGCAATACCAGAGCCGCCACTCGAAGTAACGCCAAGAAACGGTTGCCGCTCCTTCCACCACCACCCTGCCCGCGCGACCGCCTGACCGCCTGACCGCCTGACCTCACAACTCCACATCTCGATTATCGAACGCCGAGCGATAGATCCCGTCGAGCACCTTGTGCAGGGTGAGGTGTTCCTTGAGCGCAGGAACCTTGGCATCTCCCGCAATCCCGGCCTGAAAGTGCGCCCACTCCGCACGGTAGGACGCGGTGAACGCGTTCTCCCGTCCCACCGAGCCGGTGGGTGAGACGTCCACCGCCATCCCGTGGAGCTCCTTCCAGACATTCAGCGGATTGATTCCCGCGGTTCCCTTGCTGCCTCTGAGCCCCACACCGAACCGCTCGCCTTCGCCCAGGTGGCGCCACGTCACATCGACAAACAGCGACATCCCATTCTCGCACACGACGAAAGCGCTTCCGGACTGCTCCACTGACCGGTCCTTCGCTACCGGATCGAGGCTGGCGCTGACCCGGGCCGGAATGGAGTTACCTCCCAGCCAGAGTCCCAGATCGAGAATCGACAGTCCCAGGTCGAGCATCGCTCCGCCACCCGACTGCTCCTTGCGCTGCCGCCAGCCCAGTGGCGTGCGCCCCGGGCGGAAGACGTGCCAGCTTCCCCGAACGCTCTCGATGGTCCCGAGCTCTCCGCTCTGAATGAAGCTGCGCACGATCTGCACGTCGGGACGGTAGCGGTGATTCATACCCACCATCACCACCCGGTCGCGCTTCTCCACCGCCTTCAGGATGCGCTGCGCACTGGTGGCGGACATAGCGAGTGGCTTCTCCACCAGGACGTGAAGATTGGCCGACAACGCCGCCTGAATGTGGGACTCGTGCAGGTGGGTGGGGGAGCAGATGACCACCGCATCGAGCTCTTCGTAGCGCAGCAGCTCCTCGATGTCATCGAAGGCGTCCTTGACCCCGAACCGGTCCGCCAGGGCTCGGGCCTTGGGCAGATCGATGTCGCAAATGGCGAGCACCTCGACCGTGCGCATTTTCTTGAGCACGGGCAGGTGCGCCACCTGGGCAATCGCTCCACCCCCGATGACCCCTATCTTGAGCCGCTCGCCGGCGGCTGCGCTGCGACCGGCAGTCATAGCACCTCCTCCTCGTCAGTAGCGGCGAGTCAGGCTGGTACCGGGAAAGTAGGCCGCCAGAATTTGCGCGTACCCCTGCCCCGCCCGAGCTCGGCCGACTGCGCCCCACTGACAGAATCCCACACCGTGGCCCGCCCCCATGCCATCCACCGCGAGATGAGACACTCTTCCACCGCCGCCACTCACAGCCAGGGTGAACGCGTTGCTGCGGAGCAGCTCGCCGTTCGCCGGCCGGAGGACCTGCCGGATGGCGAGACCGTCGACCCGCACCTCGGGACCGCCCAACGCGATGGCGAGCTGATCGACTCGCCCGGATGGGGTGCGCCGCGCCACCCGAATATCGCTCACCTGCCGGACCTGCTCTCTCCGGATGCCGGTGACCGGCGGAAGGTTCCGCTCCAAGGTGGACCGAAGCGACTGGTCGCTCCACTCCTCGTGCCAGCGGTAGCGTGGAGAGATGCTGCAGTAGGCTACCCCATGCTCATCTTCGTCGGCGATGGAACGCAGATAGGGCTGAGCCGCGCCGTGGAAGACTTCGCGGCCCTCGGCAGTTCTCCCGCCACAGGTTGAATAGAAGAACGCTTCGGCCGGTGCGCCGTTGTACGTCAGCAGAACGCCGCGGGTGGCCGCGACGGCAGCCCTGCTCTGGGACGTCTCGAACAGAACTCCGCCATATACCTGATCGGCAACGCCGGCGGTCAGGTCGAACCCCCGGGCCTTCTGTTTACCCAGGTTACGCAACGCGAAGGTCCGGGAGACTACCGCCTGAGCCTCGAGCGCCGACTGCTCGTTCGGGCTCCGGTGGCCCATCTCGGCGGAGACCACGCCGTCCACATAGGCTTCCAGTCCGAGCCGGTTCACCACGGTGACGCCCGCTGGGTCCCGCAGCAGGTCGGCGGTTCCGCGGTAGGGCTTTCCGTTAATCCAGATAGGATCCGATGGACCGGTTGCTACGAGCACCATGGCTTCGAGCGCCGGCGATCTCCAGCCTCCCGAGCCGAGCAGGGTCAGCTTGTCTCCGGAGGTGGCAACCAGCCACGTTTGCCCCGCTGGAATCGTAGTGACGCGGGCACCATCGGGTTCACTCACCGACAGACCCTCGTTGGCACCGACGGTGACTCGCTGCGCTCCGACCAGAATACCGATCCGGATCTCGGGATCGCGCCTCACGGCACTGGGTTCGGGGGGCTGGGGCCGCTCCGGTCGCGCTCCAGGAGCCGGCCGCGCTGGCGGAACCGGCTGTGCTGGAGGAACCGGCGGCGCTGGAGGGACCGATCCCGAGACGCAGCTCGCGATCAGGCCGAGCAGCAGCGGGAAGATCCGGCGCAGAGCGGCGGGCTCAGCCGCGGTAGTTGCCAAACTTGAGCTCGACCCCGAAGTCCTCACCCTTGAGGAAGGCGATGACCGCCTGCAGCTCGTCGCGCGAGGGCGCCGTCACCCGGACCTCGTCGCCCTGGATCCCGGCCTGCACCTTCTTGAAGCCTTGATCCTTGATCGCCTTCACCATGCGCTTGGAGACGTCCTGGGGGATTCCCTGGGTGAGGCTTACGGTGCGCCGCACGCTCTGGCCGGTGGCCGCTTCGAGGTCGCCGACCTTGAGGTTCTTCACCGGCACTCCGCGCTTGATCATCTTGGTCTGGAGCACGTCCACCAGCGCATCCATCCGAAACTCGTCGTCCGCTGCGAGACGAATCTCCGCCTTGGGCCGGTCGAAGGTCACCTCACAATGGGTGCCTTTGAAGTCGTAGCGCTGGGCGATCTCCTTGAGGGTCTGATTGACCGCATTGTCCACCTCCTGGAGATCGGCACC
>JBJMPB010000574.1:0-2568 GCA_045803455.1 Gemmatimonadales bacterium
CGCGGGAGCCACCTTCCGGAGGACACTCCGGAGGGCGTCCTCGTCTGGGATTCTGGTGTAGTCCCGATTGTGGTACTTCAGCACCATGTGCACCAGCGCGCTGACGACGAAGACGAGCACGGCTGAGAGGAGGACAGGAAGCCAAAGCGAGCCCAGGCTGACCATGGGGGCCTCCGAAGCGAATGGAAGAGTGGTGGAATGGCGATAAGCTACTCCCTTGCCTTCCGGTTCGCGATAGTCCTGCTGCTTTTACGAGGACAGAGATGCCCCGGAGACTTCAGCCCGACCGATGGTGTTGTTGTCGGTGCCGAACCAGATCTGTCCGGCGCGACCATCGAACATCATGTGCCGCACCGTCCCGCCGCCGCTCGGAATGGGGGTAACGCCGAAGAATTTCTCGGTCTTGGGATCGAAGCCCACCAGCCGGTTGGGCTGGGAGCCGGTCTCCACCAGCCAGATCCGGTCCTTGTCGTCTGACGTCATGGCATAAGGCAGAGCGGCCTGCCCTCCGGGCAACGCCCATTCCTTGAACTGCTTCGTTCGGGGGTCGAACCGGCCGAGAAAGCCGCGGGTGTAATCGACGTACCACACGCGATCGTCGCTGGTGATCGCCATGCGCCGTCCTCTGGCCTTGGTGTTCGGCAGGGTATACTCGCTGATCTTGAGCGTGGCTGGGTCCACCATCGCGATCTTGTCGCTGCCGAACTCGTTGAACCAGGGTCGGCCCTTGGAATCCACCTTGATCCCGTAGGGTCGCGCGCCGGGCGTCGCCACCTTGATTAAGTCCACCTTGCCGGTCCGGGTAGCGAGCCGTCCGACGAAGTTGCCGTTCTGCACCGTGAACCAGATGTCGCCCTTCTGATCGAAGACCAGGGTGTGCGGATCCTGGGCCTCGGGATCGGGCATCCGATAGCGCGTGATCTTACCGGTCGCCGGATCCAGCTTGCCGATGTGGCCGTTCCCGTTCCCGGCATACCAGACCATACCGTTCCGGTCCACGATCAGGTTGTGGGGCAGGGTGCCCTCGTCGATGTCGTAGCGGCGGAACTTGCCGCTCGCCGGATCGAGATAGGCGATGTAGTTGCCCACCTGTCCCACGAACCAGACCCGGTTTTGGCTATCGATGTATGGGTCACGGGGCCGGGAGCTGGAATACGGAACCGGCCATTCCTTGATCGGCACCTGAGCCACGGCAATGGCCGGCGGAGACCATGGCGAGAACAGGCCAATAAGAGCGGAAACCACTGAGAGCGCTACGCGCATCTGATTTCTCCTGCGATCGATCGTGTTAGAGCTCGATTCCGGTCAAGCGCCGGTACAGCTCCTGCACGGTGCCTATGGTGTCTGCCTGGTCCGCGGTCTTGTCGCTGCGGTACCGCTTGATTCGGGCGAAGCGAAGCGCAACCCCGCCGGGATACTGCGTACTCCCCTGTACCTCGTTGAACGCTACCTCAACCACCAGCTCCGGCCGGACGTAGACGATGATCCCGTCTCGGGCTACCTCCAGCTCCAGCAGCCGCCTGGTCTGCCACTCGAGCATCTCATCGGTCATCCCTTTGAAGGTCTTTCCCAGCATTACGAAGCCGCCGTCGGTTGGGTTCCGGGCTCCCAGATGAAGATTGCTGAGCCAGCCCTGCCGGCGTCCGTGCCCCCACTCCGCCGCCAGGACCACCACATCCAGCGTGTTAGCCGGCTTTACCTTGAGCCAGTGCCGGCCCCGGTGTCCCGCCTCATAGGCCGCGTCCAGGGCCTTTGCCATCATACCCTCATGACCCCGCTCGAGCGCGGCCTGCAGGAATCGAGTAGCCTCCTCCGTCGACGAAGTGACCAGGCGGGGAACCACCATTGAAGGAGGGACGATCTGGGATAAAGTCGAGAGTCGCTCGCGCGCCGCCTGGTCGATCAGTGCGCCGCCATCGGCGTAGAGCAAATCGAAAAAGAACGGGGTGAGCGGCAGCTCCCGGTGCAACCGCTCGATGTCGAGCTTTCGCCCGAACCGGCTCATGGTAATCTGAAAGGGATAGGGTGTACCGTTGGGCCGGAGCGCGATGATCTCCCCGTCGAGAATGAGCTCCCGGGCCGGCAAGGCTCGAACGGCTTCCACCAGCTCGGGCACCGCGGCGGTAACGTCGTTCAGCCGGCGGGAATACACCGCAACCTGCTCTCCCGCCTTGTGCACCTGAATGCGCGCGCCGTCGAGCTTGTACTCCAGCAGAGCCTCTCCCAGCTCATCCATCGCGATCTCGGCAGCGTCGGCCGAGCCGGCCAGCATCGGGTGCATTGGTCGGAAGAGCTGAGTGGCAAAGTCGCTCAGAGCGCTCTCCCCGCCGGTCAGCGCCATCCGGGCTACCGTGGGAAGATCGCCGGCCATCATCCGGGCCCGCCGCACCCGTTCCGACGGCACCTCAGCCGCCCGTGCTACTGCCTCGAGCATTAGTCCCTCGACTGCGCCCTGCCGGAGCTCCCCTACCACCAGGCGGAAGAGGAAGTCCTGCTCGGCCGTGGTGGCTCGGGCGAAGAGCTCACCCAGCAGCCGCTGGCGCTCGGCGGTGGATCCCTTTCCCGGGG
>JBJMPB010000189.1:0-10619 GCA_045803455.1 Gemmatimonadales bacterium
GCTGGAGCTCGCCCGGTCGATGGGGGCCCACGTGACACTCAATCCCGGGACCGATGACGTAGTCGCTCGGGTCCGCGAGCTGACCGGCGGAGACGGCGTGGATCTGGTGTGCGAGATGAGCGGTCACCCCAGCGGCCATGCCCAGGCGCTCGCCGCCGCTCGGATGGGCGGACGGGTGAATCTGCTGGGCACTCCGAACCGCACCACAGAAGTGGATTTCGCGCGGGACATCATCTTCAAGGGACTGACCCTCTACGGTGTGACAGGCCGCAAGATGTACCAGACCTGGCATCAGATGCGGCGATTCCTCCGGGCCGGCCAGCTGGATCCCAGGCCGGTGATCACCCATCGGTTTCCGCTGGAATGCATCGGAGAGGCCATCCAGGTGATCAAGGCCGGCCAGGCGGGCAAGGTGATTCTGGAGATCGGGGCATGAGCAACCCGCTGGAGCGGCGAATCGAGCCCGAACTGGAGCAGTTCATCCAGAGTGGCACCTACAAGCGGCTCAATTATCTGGATAGCCCGCAGGCCCCTCGAGTGAGGATGGAGGGTCGCGGTGAGGTCATCATCCTCTCCTCCAACAACTATCTCGACAGTCCGCAGGGACCCCGCGTTCAAATGGAGGACCGGGGCGAGGTCATCATTCTGTCGTCCAACAATTACCTCGGGCTCTCCAACCAGCCGTCGGTTGTGGCTGCGGGCAAGACCGCGCTCGACCGGTTTGGTGCCGGCACCGCCTCGGTCCGTTTCATCTGCGGCACCTTCACCATTCACCGCGCCCTCGAGGCGGCCTGCGCCCGGCTGGTCGCTACCCCGGCATCACTGTCCTTCGTCAGCGCATGGAACGCGAACGAGGCGGTTCCCGCAACTCTGCTGACCCAGGATGACGTGATCATCAGCGATCAACTGAATCATGCCTCCATCATCGACGCCGTGCGGCTGGCCAAGGCCATCACCAAGTGCCAAAGCGCGGTGTATCAGCACTCCGACCTGAGCGATCTCCAGTCAAAGCTCGCCGCGGCGCGGGACCGCCGGGTCAAGATGGTGGTCACCGACGGGGTCTTTTCGATGGAAGGTGCCATTGCCAAACTGCCCGACCTCATCGAGCTCTGTCGCAAACACCAGGCTGTACTGGTGGTGGATGATTCGCACGGCACCGGCGTCCTGGGCAAGCACGGGCGGGGGACAGCGGAGCATCTCGGCGTGCTGGGCGAGGTCGACATGATCACCTCCACCCTGGGCAAGGCACTCGGAGGAGCCGCCGGCGGGTTCGTGGCAGGGTCGGCTGCAGTCTGTGATTATCTGACGCAGCGCGCACGGCCCCAGCTCTTCTCCAACGCCTTGCCGCCCACAGTCGCGGCGAGTGCGCTCGCGAGTATCGAGTACCTGGAGCAGCACCCGGAGCTCGTCACGGCTTTACGGGAAAACGCTCGTTACTTCCGCGACCAGCTCCTGGGACTCGGCTTTCAGCCGCTTCCTGGCGAGACACCGATCATTCCGGTGATTCTGGGCGAGACGGCTGCCGCCATCCGGATGAGCGATCTCCTGTTGAAGGAAGGCGTGTTTGTGACGGGCTTTGGCTACCCGGTGGTTCCTCAGGGGCAAGCGCGGGTACGCTGCCAGATCTCGGCAGCCCATACCCGCAGTGACCTGGACCAGGCTCTCGCAGCTTTTCGTAAGGTGGGAAAGCAGCTTGGGTTGATCTAACCTCATCATGACACCCGGCCCACTCCTTGCACTTCCGCCCTCCCGACGGGCCTGGGAGGATTGGCAAGAGTAACGTAAGTCATTGCCAGCCAGCATTGTAGAACGGGGCTTTAAACCCGCCACCGCCTCCCCTCTCCCGTAGTCCAAGCACGAGTTCCCGCATTTTGACGTGCCGCGCGAAACGGCACCGGTTAGCGCCAGGGAGGTCCTGGTGCAGACACTCTACGGAGGCAGTCTGATGCGTATGGTCACCCGGATTTTCCCAGTCGCGGCGCTGGCCCTCGGCTTGGGGGCGGCCCAAATCTCGGCTCAGCAGCCGGGCAACAACACCTTCCAGTGGTACGTGGGCGGGTCGGGCGGGGTGATGAACTTCGAAACCCCGCTAGAAGGACATATCACCAAGCCGGTGGGCGGTGTCCACCTGCTGGTTGTGGCCAAGCGAACGGGACTCCTGGTTCAGGTGGAGCAGGCCTTCGGCTCGGACCAGCTCGGCGCCTACAACGTGGCGGTTTTCGACAGTGCCGGCAACGTCAGCAGCAGCAATGATTTTGGAGTTACCTGGAACTCACTGCGCAAGTACTCCGCCAGCTTGATGGCGTTTCCCATCAAGGGGCCGATGACGCCATACTTTGGAGTTGGTGTGGGCATCATGCACACAGTGGGGCACACTCCAGATGATGGAATAGCCAAGACGATCGGCAGCTCGGGCTTCGGCTCGCTCATCGGCGGACTCAATTTCCGGGTGAGCCACTTCAGCGCCTTTGGACAATATCAGGTGACCACAGCGCCGTCAGTGCAGTTCCTCAGCGGGGCGGGACCGGAGAAAAGCACCATCGTCAGCTCGGGAAATTTCTTCAAGGGAATGACCCACACACTGACTGCCGGCCTGCGCTTTGGTTTGGGCAACGCGCGCGAACGACCGAGCGGCGGCGGCTACTAAGTCTTCTGCCGGCGTTCTCTGGGCGGAGGGTCGAGCGACCCTCCGCCTTTTTCTTTTCGGGAGATCCAGGGAGACCCCGCCACGTGAAAGCGGAGCGGCCAGTCTGCCGCCTTGGTGATACCAATCCGGGGCGTCACCGCTACCTGCAGCTTCTCCCGTTCCGTTGGTGGTCGCACGATCACCGAGCTCCGCGTCATTCTGCTGCCATCCAGTGAGCGATCAATCCCCAGCGCCTGACACAGCTTTCCCGGTCCCGAGCACAGCTCCCTGGTCTCCACTCCCCCTCTTCGCCGGCGCATCACTTCCAGACCTTCGATTGGCTCCAGCGCACGCAGCAATACCGCGCTGGCGAGTCCGCGACGCTGGCAGACGAGGTTGGCACACCAGTGCATGCCGTACGACAGATAGACGTACCACAACCCTGGAGGGCCGAAGAGGGCCTGGTTACGCGCATTGCGCCGGTGCTGATAGCCGTGTGAGGCTGGGTCATCGTAGCCCAGGTAGGCCTCGGTCTCGACGATTCGGCCCTCCGTCAGCTCGCCACCGACCGTGGACACCACCATCATTCCCAGTAGCTCGGCGGCGACCTGTTCGGTGGGACGAACAAAAAAAGAGACGGGCAGCGTGGCTGCCCGTCGGACCCGGCTCATTCCGCTTTTTTCCGGGTCCGCGTTCGCCCGCGCTTGCGTGGAGCTGCCTCTGCCGAGCCTTCGGCTGGGGCGTCGGTGGCGGAAGCCACTGCAGGCTCCGAGGCCGGGGCAGCGGCTCGCTTGCGGGGCCGCCGCGGTCGCGGCCGTTTGGCCGGCGCCTCCGCTGAAGCCTCGGCTTCAGCCTCGGTAGCTGTTGGACCATCGGGCTCGTTGGCTGGTGGTTGCTCCATCGGAGGCTCGATTCGGACAACGCCGACGAGGGGGATTTCGCCACCCCGGCTCGGAGCTCTCGAGCCCCGACGGAACCGTACCCCGAACCGCTGGCCGTTATCCCGCTGACCGGGAGTGTCGGCATCCTGAGTTGTGTCGGAGGTGGGCGCCGCCGGTTGTAGCTCCTCGGCGGGACCGGCAGGCGGCAGCGCGGCGCGGCTCGAACCACCTTGCGCCGAAATTTCATAGTCGTCGTCGCCGACCTTCCGGACGTCGGCTACTTCCGCGTCATTAGCCTGTCGCAACAGCCGAGGGAAACGTGCGGCATCGAGGAGAGCGTCCTCCCGCCCGTGCATGGCCACCATCCGAAGCCGCAGTGCTTCCTGGCCCACCGGAGAGCGAAACTCCGAAAGAGCCTGGGACATCAGTTGAAAGGCCCGCGCCAGGGTGAGTCCGCTGTCCGGCCGTTCCTCACGAGCGCGCGCGCTGTCGGGTCGGGGGCCTCCGTTCACGCGATCGCGATGCGGTGCTGCTTCCCGTCCCGCACGATCTCGTCCGCCCCGTCCCCGGCGTCCCCGCCGGCTCCGACCTCCATCTTCCCTGCCTCGCGCGCGGCCGGAGGAACCATCCTCCCGTGCTGGTTCGAGCGTTGGCTGAGCTGCGGATTCCGCTCCCGGCGCATGGCCGCTCGAGCCCGGGGCAACCTCATACTGCCCGTTGTCCAGCTTGGTGATCAGGACAACGCCCCGATGACCCGCCTCGATGACGAACTTGCTGAAGCGGTTGAACCCGGCGTTGCGCTCATCGAAGTTGGAATCGATCTGTTGCATCACCTGCTTGAGCCTGTCGGAGCGCATCACATCGCCGTTGCGGACCATCTGCGCAACCGCCTCCGCGGCGAGCTCCCATGGATCCCGCTGAGTGGACGGAGTGTCGACTTCTTTGGTAAGACCCGCCAGATCGTTGTACGAGTAGTACTCATCGCAGTTCTGGATCAGCAGATCACTGGCCGATTCCCGGATCCCCACTCCGATAACGTACTTCCCGTACTCCTTCAGCTTGATGACCATGGTGGAGAAGTCGCTGTCGCCGGAGAGCAGGATGAAGGTCCCGATTTCCGGACGGGTAAAGACCAGCTCTATGGCATCGATGGCCAGACGAATGTCGGTGGCGTTTTTCTTACTGGACCCAAACGCCGGCGCGAAGATGAGATCAATGGAGGATTCGGAAAGCGGAACGATGTACTGAGGATAGCGGCGCCAGTCGGCATAGGCCCGTTGTACGGCAACCTTGCCTTTGATGATGTCGCTGTTGAGCAGCGTGCGGAGTTCTTTAGTGAGATCCTTCTGGATGCCCAGCGTGACGTTGTCGAAGTCAATCAGGAGGGCGGCGTGCGGTGCATGGACGGGCGGCTGACTCAGATGTCGGCCCGGCCGAATTAGCGGTCGGTTCACGAGATGCTCGGTTGTCAGGCCAACCTCCTGCGCGAGCCCTCTCGCCGCACCGAGCCGGCATGCGGCAGTGATCGGGAGCTCACGAGGCCGGGAGACCTCTTGTGAAGGCGCGGAGCAGAACCGCTTTGGTTCTCGCTTGGCTGCGCCGGGGTTGGGCGGCTCTCACGGACGACGGGTGCAGGCCACGGCGGCCGTGCAATGAGGCCATCCCAGGGTGATGCCAGCACGGAAGGGACGCCGCCCGGGACCACCCGGCGCGTCCATATCGGCTAGCGGGAAGAATTTATCGAGGGGACCGAAGGAGATCAACCGAACTGTGTCTCACCGGCAGGCGGAAGGTCGAGGGCGAAATAGAACCGGGTTCCATAACCAGGCGCCGTCTCGACCTGCAGCACCGATCCCATGGCCTCGACCAGCTTTCGGCAGATGGAAAGGCCCAGCCCGGAACCGGAAAAGGTGTATTCGCCGGGCTTCTGTCGCCGCCGGAAGGGCTCGAAGAGGGTAGCCATGGACTGGGGCGGAATGCCCCGGCCGGTGTCTCGAACCGAGAACTCGATGCAGCGGGAGTTGCGGGCAACCGCGCTTACCTCGACCGAGCCTTCAGCGGTGAACTTGAGGGCATTGGTGGTGAGGTTGAGCAGCACCCGGCTTAGAGCCACCGGATGTCCGATGCGGAAGTCGGCCTCGGGCGACGTGACCTTCACCTGCAGGTTCTTCTCTTCCGCAATCGGCTGAACAATGTCGCGAACCGATTCCAGGATGTCCTTCACCGAGAACGGAATCGGATCTAGATCCACCAGACGATCGCCGCCGCGAGCCAGCTCGATCACATCGCTCGCCACCGAGCTGAGCCCAAAGGCGGCGCTGTAGATCAGACCGAGCTGCCGCTCCTGAACCCCATTCACCGAGCCGCTCCGACCGCGCTGCAGGGTTTCCGCCAGGAAGAGAATGGAGGTGAGGGGTGAGCGCAGGTCGTGGGCCACCTCTACGACCAGCTCCAGGCCATCGGGGGCGGATAGCCGGTCAGTAAAATGCTGTGACCAGTCAGCCTCGAGATGCTCGGCCACCGCCTCGATGGCATGCAGCACTCTGAGCAGCTGGGCTGGGTCGGGCGAAGGGAGACTGCGGACACGGGTGATGAAGGCGCCGCGGATCAATCCCAGCAATCGGCGAGAGAGCGCGTTGCGGGGAACCGAGCTGAGGTCGGCGGAGGTACCGGTGGCTTCCTGTCGAATCGCGGCGCTGAGATGGGCCAGGTGAGCCGTGGCTTCCTCGGCTCCAGCGGCGTGCTCGACCACACGCTCCCATTCGGCTTGGGCCCACAGCACGGAATCGCGCAGCGCGTCCCACAGGATCAGAGCGACCGGAGCGGAAGGTCCGTTAGGGTCCCAGGCGTGGACCGGAGGCCGTGGCTCCTGGGCTGCCCGGCGTCGCTCTCCGCTCGACGAGGCGGGCAGGAGCGTCTCAGGGGTCACGCCGTGGACCCGGGGCTGTCGTCGCGCTGGAATTCGTGTTTGTCCATCAACCGGTACAACGTGGTCCGGTCGATGCTCGCGAGGCGCGCGGCCTTGGACATGTTCCCCCCCGCTCGGCTGATCAGGCGAGTCAAGTACTCCTTTTCGAATTGGACGACCACCCGGTCCTTGGCCGGATGGTACGCCTCGTCCATGACTCCGGCAGGCGCAACCGTCTCGGCCGGCCATTCGCTCCCGTCCTCATACACCGGGATGTCGTTGGGCTGGATGTTCTGATCCGGCTCCGCCAAAACCGCGACGTGCTCGATCACGTTCTGCAGCTCCCGAACGTTGCCCCGCCAGGGTCGTGAACGCAAGAACGCGATGCTGGCCTCGCTCAACCGGGGAATCCGGTCGCCCATTTGGCGATGGCGTTGCCAGTAGTAGGTCAGAAAGTGATTGGCCAGGAGCGGAATGTCCTCCGGGCGCTTCCGCAGCGGCGGAAGTTTGATGGGAACCACCCGCAACCGGTAAAACAGGTCGCCCCGGAGTACTCCCTCATCCACCGCTTCCTGCGGCTCCCGATTGGTGGCGGAGATGAACCGGACGTCCACCACCGCGTCCTGCTGCTCGCTACCCACTCGCCGGACCACGCCGTCCTGAATGACCCGGAGGAGCTTGGCCTGAAGCGGCATGGTCATCTCGGTGAGCTCATCGAGGAAGAGCGTGCCCCCGTTAGCGGTCTCCAACAGACCCGGCTTGTCCCGGTCGGCCCCGGTAAAGGCGCCCTTCCGGTGACCGAACATTTCCGACTCGAGAAGCGGCTCGGGCAAGGCCGCACAGTTGATTGGCACCAATGCCCGGTTGGCCCGCCGGCTGTTCTGGTGAATGAACTGGGCGATGACCTCCTTGCCGGTACCGCTCTCGCCACTGATGAACACAGAGGCGTCGGTCCCCGCAACCTTTCGCGCCAGGTCAACGGCTTTACGGAAGAGAGGCGAGATGCCGATCAGGGCGATTTTATCGCTGTGACCGACCTGCTTCATCAGCTGGACCCTGAGGTCCTGGGCCTCCCGCGACATCATAACGGCATGGGATGCTCGGCCAATCAGCACCTGGAGATGGGTGGCGGAGAACGGCTTGGGCAGATAGTCCCAGGCTCCGGCCCGAAGCGCCTCAATGCTGCTGGTGACGCTCGGGTTACCGGTCATGACGACGACAATCGTGTCTTTGTAGGCTTCCAGGGTGGCTTGCAGGATCTCCAGGCCGGAGACCTGAGACATGTACAGATCGACCAGAATGATGTCGAACTTCCGCCGGCGCACCGTTTCCAGAGCCTCCTCGCCCCGCCCGATCAGCGTGACATTGTAGCCGTCCATCTGCAGCACGCTGGCGCAGCTCTCCCGGAGGGTTCGCTCATCGTCGATTACCAGCACCCGAATGCTGGCTTTGACTTCGTTGGGTATGGATAGAGGATCGCGGGCACTGCTGTCCGAAGCGGAAATGACCTTCCGCTCGGTTTGGGCGAGAGGACTAACCATCCGATGACTCCGGGGCAGACCGCTGACGCGGTCGGTTTAACTCAGATCCGGATCAGTCGACCCGGCAGCGTTGGGCGATCTCAAAACCGCCATCCGGGCGAACCAGCTGCTCCCCGGAGCGACAGGAGTAGTAACGTTCTTACCACAACCTGACGCAAAAGTCAAGCATGTGATGACTTAGGTCAACAGGTCGAAGTGCTAAGCAGATGTCAGATCGTGGGTTCCACACAACAGGTGTGGAGACGGCGCTCAGGTAGGATAGGTTAGCGGCAACTGGTCGAAGGCTCTCACCTGTTCCGCCTCCCCATCTCGCTTGAGCTCGCGAAGCGCAGTCGTGGCCCGGAGGAGCAGCTCCACCGCGTCCACTGGAGACTCGGCAAAGTCGGGTACGGCGCAGTATCCGGCCCGCACTTTGAGGGATCGCTCTCCTCCCCGCACGGGGATGGGGGAACCCTCGATACTTCCTCCGAGACGCTGGATGAGCCGAAGGGCCCCCTCATTCGAAGTTGCCGGCGCGATCACCGCAAATTCCGCATGACCCAGACGGCCGATGGCATCTGAGGCTCGTCCGGCGCGTTTGAGCAGCTGTCCAACCTGCTCGGCGATGCGCTGAACTTCCTCGTCCGATGATTCTCCGGGACCGCTTTCTTCTGCTTCGGGGGATATGACGACGCAGGCCAGCGGGTCACGGCGGCGAAACGCGTCCGCTCCAATCTCATGGGCTCTGTGGGACAGGCCCCGCATGTTGTACAGGCCGGTGCCGGCATCCAGGAGGCTTTCCTCACGAAATGCGTCCACTTCCAGCTTGCATTGCAGAAACGTTCCCAGCTTCAGCAGCAACGACTCGCCGTCCAGAGGCTGTCCCAGAAATTCCCAGGCGCCCGCTCGATACGCCTCGAGCCGCTGGGTGCGTCCTGACGGCCCTGACGTGGTGATCACGATTGGTGTGGTGGCGCTGAAGCGCGGATCACTGCGGAGCATTCGGCAGACTTCGAAGCCGTGAATATCTGGCATTTGGGCATCGAGGATGATCAGATCCGGTTGTGCGGTCCTGGCCCGCTCCAACGCTTGCTGCCCGGTATAGGCTCGCACCACCGAGTAACCACTTGGGCCCAGAATGCTCTCGAGCGATCGGGCCGACCACTCCTGATCATTGGCGATGAGGACCAGCGGGGGGGAGGCGGCCTTGTCTCTATTTGCCATTGCACTTCTTGCGAGAGAGTTGAAAGGACAACCACCGGGGCTCACCACCGGGTAGCAGGAGTCGTGCGCTTTCAAGGCAATTGGTTAACGCTCTATAGCACAGAAGTTTGTCGTCTCCTGCTGCGGGACACTCCCGCTCCAATCGGTGTGACTACGCAACAGTTTGGATGCTGGGATGCCACGGCTCTTGACACCGTGCAGATTGTGGCAATCAAGTCGATCCATGTGTGGTGCTGCAGCAACGGAGCAAACCGGACCCTGCTGGGCCAGAGGGCGAATGCTGAGCAGGCCATGCCCTTCGAATCCAAGAGTTTAAGCTGATTCAAGAGCACGCGATCCTCCCTTGGTACAACCCCTCTGTTTTCCGGCTCCATCCTTGAAGAGAACGGCGACTACCCCTGTAGTTCCAGCCGAACTTTCATTCGGAAGCTATACACGAATGCCGATTGAACCGCTGCCTGATGTCCCACCGTCCGAGGAGGATCAGGACGACCTCGAGCCCGCGGAGCAAGCGGAGCTGCCAGTGGATCTTTCCCATTTCAGCCAGCGCCTGGCCAGCTTTGGATTGGGCGAGTCGCCCGACCCGCTGCTCACGGAGGCACGTCCCCCAGCCAAGCGTCGGCTGCAGAACTGAGTACCGTGGGAAATGCTGTATCGTGAGTCGCATCACAGGGGTCCCGTTCGGCGCGTGTTAGGCTAGTTTGCGAGTCTCCCGACCATTGGTCACACGCTGACGCAGAGGGATCCTCTTTTGGCGGTTTCGATCACTCAACTTTTTCCTCTCGTCGAGCGCCATCATGGGAATTGCGATGCCGGGCATTCGGAGTAGCAACCCCTCGATTCCTGCTGTAACGGGTCTCGAGTCACCACTCCCTCGTCCTCAGTACCGCGATTGGAGCCGGGGCGAGGCAGCGGAATCCTCCGGCCCGGAGTGGCTGCGGCGTAGTGTCAACTTGATCCTGGCGCTCATTGCCCTGATCGTTCTCCTGCCGGTCATGCTCCTGATCGCACTGCTGGTGCGACTCACCTCTCGCGGGCCAGTGCTTTATACCCAGGTCAGAGTCGGTTTGGACCGCAGGACCAATCCTCGCAGCTCCCAAAATCATAGACGGGAGAGGAACCTGGGGGGCCAGCCGTTTACGATTTACAAGTTCCGCACCATGCGGGTGGACGCCGAGCATCAGAGTGGCGCCGTCTGGGCCCAGCAGGGTGATCCCCGGGTCACCTCCATCGGCCGGCTCCTGCGGCAGTACCGCCTCGATGAGCTGCCCCAGCTGATCAACGTGCTCCGGGGCGAGATGAACATCGTGGGCCCTCGCCCCGAGCGGCCCACCATCTTTGCCGAGCTGCGGGAGCACATCGCGGAGTATCCGCTGCGGCAGCGGGCCCGGCCGGGGATCACCGGCCTGGCCCAGATCAATCATCACTACGATCGCTCGCTGGACGATGTGCGGACCAAG
>JBJMPB010000207.1:0-6165 GCA_045803455.1 Gemmatimonadales bacterium
TGGTGCAGCTCGACTATGCGAGCGCCAATCTCGACGGCGCAGCCCGCAACCTCGAGCGTATTCGACTCGATTATCCGGGCAGTCCACTCATACCGCAGGCAGCGTACTGGGCCGCCCGCACCTACTTCGACCAGAAGAAGCCCGATCTGGCCTGTCGCTGGATTGCGGATGGCCTCAAAGACCCCTCAGCCAACCTGGAGCTGCAGAACCAACTTCGGTACCTGAATCAGCGTTGCGCTCAGTTCGCCGCCGCGCCGGCACCGGCCCGGGCCGACACCCAGGGCAGAGCCGCGACGCCGGTTGACTCCCAGCCGACGATCGCCGCGGCCACTCCCGAGACAACCCTGTCTCCGGCACCGCGCAGCGACACAGCCCGCACTCCGACGTCGGCTCCGTCCCCGGCTCCGACCCAGCGGCAGCCTGCTGGCAACCCTCGAGCGGACTCAGCCTCCACTACGCCTGCGGCAACCCATTACCGGATCCAGATCACCGCGGTACGCAACAAGGCCACCGCTGAGTCGGTTGCCGGCAAGCTGAAGTCCAAAGGTTTCAATCCGATCACCGTTGAGGAAGGCGGACTCTACAAGATCCGAATCGGTGACTACCGGACCAAGGGAGAGGCCGTCGCGGCCGTACCTCAAATCAAAGCGAAGCTGGGGGGCAGCCCATTCGTGGTCGCCGGCTCCTAGCAGGAGCCACTGCTTTCGGCCTGGCCGCGCTGACGCTCGACGGCTGCGCTCCAGCCTCCGCCCCAAAGCCTTCACCTTCTACGCAGTCGGAAGAGCCTTGCCTGCTGGCTGCTGACACGACGCAGCGGCTGGATACGGTCACGATTGCGCTCTCCAGCCCGGTCGACTTCTCGCACGCGCCGGTGCCCACCAACCAGGATGAGCGGCTGGTCTTTCGCCAGCTCTTTCCAGGACTGGTCCGACTCGACTGCCACGGCGAGCTCCGGCCTGCTCTGGCGACCTCCTGGCAGAGCGATACCACAGCCCGCACCTGGACCTTTGTGCTGCGCGACGGCGCCCGATTTCCGGATGGCACCATCCTGACGGCCCGTAGCATCGAGGCCGACTGGATTCGCCGGGACGGTGCTCTGCGCGAAGCGGGACTGGATTCCGTGCGGGCAATCGACGACCGCACGCTTCGGGTGACCATGAAGGACGTGCGCGACTCACTGCCCAGAGCGTTTGCCGATCCGCTCTGGTCTGTGGTCTCGAGTAGCATGGCGACAAGGCTGAGCGGAGGTCGGCTGACCGTCCCGCTGGGGCCGGGCCGGAGTCTGGAAATGACCACCGCTGGCAACAAGGACCTAAGAGATGCGCTGGACGCCGGCGCCGATCTGGTGGTCTCCGGTGACCCTCAGGTGATTGACTATGTGGTCCGCACCCATGAGCTCAACAACTTCCTCCTGCCGTGGAACCGGACGTACGTGCTATTGGAGCATTGGGGCACCCAGGGACTGACCGCGCCTCTGGATTCGGCCCTGCAGCTGTCTCTGGCCCGAGATGTGGTCCAGACCGACGCGCGCCCATCATCGAACCGCCAGTGGTGGAACTCCAGCCCGTGCTCAGTCGAAATCTCTATGCAGGTGACGACCCCGACAGGATCCCGCATCGTCTATCAACAAGCCGATCCCATCGCCCGGCAACTGGCTGAGCGTCTCGTGGCCGTTGCCGATGACCGTAGCCCGCTGAGTGCCCTTGCAATGGATCCTCTCCGGTTTGGGGCCGAGCTCGAGCAAGGGTCTGATCGTGGATACATCGTAGCCCTCCCTCTGCATTCTGTATCGCCCTGCCGCGAGTCGGCCAAATGGACGAGCAGAGGACGTCTCTACCCGCTAGTCGACACCCGGCAACACGCGATTGTCCGACGAGGCGCCCCGGCGCTCACAGTGGACTGGGACGGAACGCCCCGATTCCTCTCGGAAACCGACCTCCAGCAGGAGACCTCCCGCTGAGCTTCCGGAGCAGAGTATTTGGGGCCATCCTCCTCGCCGTATTGATTCCGCTTGGCGCTCTGGCGCTGGGTGTGCGCCGGGAGCTGGATCGCCGCCTTACCCGGGAATACCAGGCGCGGGTGGAAGCGATGGCGACCGTTCTGGAGGCTGACCTGAGGCGTGAAAGCGGTTCGGTCGAGCAACGGCTCCAGGCTATCGTAACCCAGTTGTCGAAGGACAACCGCTTCCGCCTGGCCGTACAGGGTGACGCAGCCAGCCGACCGTACCTGCTCGATGTCGCGGGCCAGGCATTGCGGCTTTCCGGACTCGCCCTGCTTCAGGTTCAAGATTCCAACGGACGGATTCTGAGTTCCGGTCACTTTCGTAACGAGTTCGACCGGCTGGAGCCACAGCTCCCCCGCTTGCTCGCAAGCGGCTCGGATTCGCTGGTGTTACTCCATGCCCGCACGCCCGATTCAGCCGTGCTCGCCCTGACTCGAATCGACTCGATTCACATTGGAAGCCGAGCATTCAAGATCACTGGCGGCGTGAACGCGGACCCTCTGCTCCTGGGAAGCCCGGCTCGGGACTCGAGTCTGGCCGTACGGTTGGAGTACCCGGAGGCGGCAACGGCCTCTGTGCCTGGAAGCCGGATTGTTCGCGAGCTGCGCTTGCCGTATATCGACCTCACCACCGGCCCCGGAGTAACTGTGGATACGGCCCGGCTGCTGGTGACGCAGTCGCTCGACGCACTGCAGTTTCTTCGCGATGGGGTAACCCGCTGGTTTCTCTTGGCTCTGGCGCTCACCGTCCTGGCGGCTGTACTGGGCGCAGCCTGGCTTTCGGCCTTGGTCAGTCGGCCCCTTCGCGATCTGGCGGAGAAGACGGCCCGGGTAGACCTTGACCGGCTGGACCAAAGCTTTGATACCGAACGATCCGACGAGATCGGGAGTCTCTCGCGGCTGCTCGCCGCCATGATGGACCGCCTCCGAGCCAGCTCTGTCCGAGTACGCGAAGCCGAGCGCCGTGCGGCCATCGGCGACCTGGCCCGCCAGGTGAACCACGATATCAAGAATGGTTTGGCGCCCATTCGGAACGTCTTGCGTCACCTGAGCCAGGTGCTTCAGCAGGATCCCGCGTCGCTTCCTCAGGTGTTCGAAGCCCGCCGGAGCACTTTGGAGTCGAGCGTAGAATATCTCGGCACCCTGGCCCGCAACTACGACCGGCTAGCGCCAGGCATGGAGCGGGAGGCCTGTGATGTCAATGCCATTGTCGAGCAGGTAGTCCGCAACATCAGCCATGATGGAGCCGGAATCCGGACGCAGCTCGCCCCGCAGCCGCCTCTTGCCCTGGCCGATCCGCTGATGGTTCGGCGGATCTTGGAAAATCTCGTAGGGAACGGCCTGGACAGCCTATCCGGAAAGACCCACGGCGAGGTCATTGTATCCACCGAGTGGGTGGCCGGCGGCCCGGGGCCGGAGCGGGTGAGAATCACGGTGGCGGATACTGGAGTCGGCATGAGCGAGAGCGAGCTGAACCGGGCCTTCGACGATTTCTACACGACCAAGTCCGGAGGAACCGGCCTGGGTCTGTCGATCGTTCGCCGCCTCATCCTGGATCTCGATGGCACCCTCCGAGTGGATACTCAGCCGGGCGCGGGCACCAGGGTCGTAGTCGAGCTGCCTCCGGCGTCGGCCGATGAGTCGAGACCATGACCCTGGTATTGGTCGTCGACGACATACCCGCGCTCACCGAGCAGTACGCCTACGATCTCAAGCGTCTGGGCGGATACGAAGTCGTTACCGCGATCGAGGGTGGTAAGGCGCTGGAGTTGCTCCTCAACGCTGCGGTTGACTGCATGATCCTCGATCTGGAAATGCCGGGAATGGATGGGTTCGAGGTGCTGCGCCGGCTGGAGAAGCAGGGCAGTGAAGTGCCGGTCATCGTCTATACCGGGACCGGAAACTACGAGCGCTGCATCGCAGCCCTCAGGCTGGGCGCCTACAGCTTCATCGACAAAGCCGAGCCGATGGAGCGGGTGGTTCATGAGGTCGAAACGGTGCTGCAGCGGAAGAGGCTGCGGCAGGAGCTGACGGCCTTAGAGCGCCGGCTCGGCATCGAATCTTCCTTAGTGGGCTCCAGCGCGGCCATTCGCACGCTGCAAGAAGCGATCGGCCGGGTAGCCCGGATCCCGAGTCCGGTCCTGATCCTGGGCGAAAGCGGAACGGGCAAAGAGCTCGTCGCCCGAGATTTGCACCGCTCCGGCCTCAATCCCGAGGCTCCCCTCCTGACCGTCAACAGCGCGGCCCTGCCCGAAAATCTGATCGAGAGTGAGTTGTTTGGTCACGAGCGCGGCGCCTTCACCGGTGCCGCGGTCACCAGAAAGGGAGCCTTCGAGGCTGCCGGGCGGGGCACCCTCTTCCTCGACGAGATTGGAGAGCTTCCGCTTGCGGCTCAGGCAAAGCTCCTCCGAGTGCTGGAGAACCGGGAGGTAGTCCGGCTCGGTGCGACTCGCGCCATCCCCATAGAAGCCAGGATCATTGCCGCCACCAATCGAAACTTGGAAGCCGAGATCTCGGCTGGACATTTCCGGCAGGACCTTTACTACCGCCTCAACGTGCACGTGCTCAAGGTACCGCCACTCCGTGATCGTCTCTCCGACATCCCGGAGCTGGCCAATGGGTTCATCACCAGCATGTGCCGACAGTTTGGTTTCCGACCCAAGAAGCTGTCGGGCGACGCCGTGGAGGTGCTGCTGGGATATGACTGGAGTCGCAACAACGTGCGTGAGCTGCGGAACGCAATCGAGCGCATGATTATCGCAGCCGAAGGCGGCGTGCTCCGACCGGAGCATGTCCCCGCAGATATCCGGGAAGAGAGTCGAATTCCCAGCCAACCAGCCGGAGCCAGAACCCTGCAGGCGCTGCGCACCGAAGCCGAGCGCCAGATCGTGGCTACCGCGCTGGAACGAAATCAGTGGCATGTGACCCGAACCGCCGAGGAGCTGGGACTGGCCGATCACGCGAGTCTGTTAAAGATCATGCGTCGGCTGAACCTTCGTCGAGAAGGAAAAGCCGGACCCGAATAACGTGTCCCGCTGGACACAGCCTCCCCTCTCCGTTGGTGTTCCTCCGGACACACTCTGCCGGCTTCGTTGTTACCCGTTTCACTAACCAATTGTCTTTGCAGGACATCTCGCGCGTCATCGGATGCTCCTCGATGTGGCTGCCCGTTTGCCCTTGTCTCCCAGCAGTTGGCAGTCACTCACGCGCCTCGCGCCTATCAAGGAGAGCCCCATGTCACGCTACTTTGCCGTTCCAGTGTTCGCCCTTACTGCGATGGTTGCCGCCTGCGGGCGGTCCGATCGCCAGCAAACCACGTCCACCACCGCGGGCGCGAACCCGCCGGTCGTCTCCGGGTCGACTACTGGAAGCGACAGCATCGGTGACGCCGGGGCCAAGCCGGCTCCGGTCACCTACGCCCGGGCGGAGTCCACGTTCAATGGCGGGAAGTACGGTGAGGCCACCCAGCTGTTCTCGGCGTACACGGAAAGCGATCCGGAAAACGCCTGGGGTTACTACATGCTGGGCATCTCCGCCTGGAAGAACGGAGAGCCCGACCGTGCCCTGACCGCCTTCGACCGATCCATCGAGCTCGATCCGAATCACCGGAAGAGCCTGTACAACTCCGGACGAGTATTGCTGGAAATGGGACGCCCGCAGCAGGCGCTCGAGCGGATCGAAAAGGCACTTAGCCAGGAGCCGGTATCCAGTGAGGGACTCCGTCTCCTGGGAAGAACTCGGTACATCCTGGGTCAGGTAGATGAAGCCATCGAGGCTTATCACCGCGCCTTGGCCATTGACGATCGGGACGTTTGGGCGATGAACAATCTGGGGTTGATCTACATCGACCAGAACCAGCCCAACGCGGCGCTTCCCGCCCTGGCTCGCGCGGTCCAGCTCAAAGGCAACGCGCCGGTTTTTCAGAACAACATGGGCGTGGCCCTGGAGCGGTCGGGCTATCCTGAGGCTGCAGCGCACGCCTACGAGTCTGCGGTTCAGGTCGACAGCACCTATCGCAAGGCGGCAGTAGCGCTGGCAAGGGTCACCGGCCTGACGCAGGAGACCGACTCGGTGTCGGTGGACCTCAACCTGTTGGCGCAGCAGTTCGAGCGGGAGATCGAAAGCTGGAAAGAATCCGGCAGCGAGATCACCCAGGAGGTCCTC
>JBJMPB010000290.1:0-4262 GCA_045803455.1 Gemmatimonadales bacterium
ACCCCGCCACCTGCTCGGTATACAGCTCGAGCAGCAGAGGCCGGAGATCCAGTGTATCGGGCAAGAGTCCGAACAGTCGATACGCGGTTTCCAGTCCCTCCAGTTTGGCGGGAGGCAACTCGTCGTCCAGCCTGCTGAGCAGGTACTGCCGCACCTGCGCCCGGGTCCGCAGGGCAGATTTGGGAGGTGACTTGAACTTGAGCCCGGTGGCGAGCTCCACCCGACCTCGAAGGCTGTCCACCAGGCGGCTCAGCGTATCGGGACCGACCGGCCTGGGGCGCTCGCCCCGGCAGGCAGCAGCGAGCCCAGTCAAAAGCAGCAGATGCAGGATAGAGACTCTCACAGATAGCTCAACAATCGGCCGTATTCCTCGACCATCTGCCGCACCAGCGGCATCGATCCTGATAAGAGAAGGAAGCCGGCGGCTGCGGTGAGGCCGACTCCAAAAGGGAGATACCCTTGAGACTGGAGGCCCTCGGCAGTGGCCGGTGAGGCAATCAGGGTGGCTCGTTTTGCGAACCATAGGGCTGCGACCACAACGACCACTCCGAACACGAGACGCGGAACGGACCAACCGGCGCCTGCCGCAACAGCAATGCCGGCTCCCATGAGCCCCATCACCCTCATCCAGGATTGTTCAGCTATACGCTGCGGCAGCAGGAGAGCCACATAGTATGCGAGGCCGGCGCCCAGAAGTGCCTGGAACAGGGCGTTCAATACTTCATTCAGGTGTCGTGTCGCCACAGCGAGTGCCAGGAACAGGAGCGGCACCGCTCCCGCCAGCAGGAGTCGGAGGACCAATCCCCAGCGAAAGCCATTCGTTGCCGCTTCGGGTTCCACCGCAACAGGCATGACTGGAGGTGTACGCTGGGACCAGACCGCAGCAAGCAGGAACAGGAACGTGCTGATGATGGCCCCGAGGAGAAGTACCGGTACGATCGCCTCCCAGCCGAGAAAGGCACCAATCATCCCCATCAGCGCACAATCACCACCACCCATAGCCTCCTGCCCGATTGCCATCTCTGAGACTTCACCGATGAGGAGCACGGAACCGGCACCCACCAGAGCCCCCTGCAGACTCGGGACCAAGAGGGAAGAATCCGACCAGGTAGAGAGAACCACGGCGAGCAGAGTTCCGCCCAGCGAAAACTCGTGAGGGATGATGTACTCCCGTGCGTCGGTCATGGCGATGCCGAGCAGGATCGTTCCGAACAGGGCTCCGCGCAGAGCCTCGAGTGTGACTCCGTACCTCCAGGCCATGTAGGTCCAGATGCCCGCCGTGGCCAGCTCGACCAGCGGGTACTGCACCGAGATCGGCTCGCCGCACCCACGGCAACGCGCCCGGAGAATCAGCCAGGAGAGCACGGGGACATTGTCGTACCACGCCAGCGCGCGGCCACAGCGGGGGCAGCGAGACCGGGGGTGAACGACCGACTGCTTCGGCTCCGCTCCCCAGCGGAGGATGCACACATTCAGGAAGCTGCCGATCATCGCTCCGAAGAGTGCGGCCACCACGATTTCGAAGCCGAGCGGAAGATCAGCGAGCACGGGTGACCTCGTACAATAGGATGCCGGTGGCAACCGCCACGTTGAGCGACTCCACACCGCGGGTGAGCGGGATGGCCACCCGCCGGTCGGCCGCCAGCTCCAGGGACGGACTCACGCCGGCGCCCTCGTTCCCCAATACCAGCGCGACCGGCGGACGGTCCGGGCTGCTGCCCGGCAACTGCTCGATTCTCTCGCCTGCCGCATCGGCCACCCAGATCTCCGAACGTTGAAGCCGGGACCACGCCACGAACTCCTCCGCCGTGGCTGAAACCGTCGGCAGGCTGAAGCTCGCTCCCATTGCCGAGCGCAACACTTTGGGATTGGTCAGATCCGCCGTCCCCTTGAGTGCCACCGCTCCCGCGGCGCCGAGTCCCAAGGCAGTCCGAACCATGGTTCCTACATTCCCCGGGTCCTGCACTCCATCGAGCACCAGCAGCGTCCTTCCGGAGAGCAGATGGATGTCCACCCAGCTCCAACGCCTCGGTTCGATTACCGCAATAATGCCCTGGGGATGCTCGGTATCGGCCAGGGCCTCCAGCTCACTCTCGCTGACGTCTTCCAAGCGGAGGCCGCGGTCGGCCAGTGCCGCCTTGAGAGAGTTTCCCCGGGTGGTACTTTCCAGCGTCGCAGAAACCGCCGCACCTCGAATCGCAATGCCGTGGGCGAGCGCCTCCTCCACGAGACGAACGCCTTCGGCCAGCGCCAACCCGCGCCGTTCCCTGCCGCGGCGGCGGTGCAGGTCTCGAATCAGTGTCTGGAGGGAGCTGCTCATGCCGGTGCTCGCCCGATGAAGATCGCCCTCACCATTGCCGGATCGGATTCAGGCGGTGGCGCCGGGATCCAGGCGGATCTCAAAACCTTCCAGCAATTCGGCGTCTTCGGAACTACGGTGATCGTTGCCCTGACCGCGCAGAACACCCGGCAAGTTCGCGCGGTCGAGAGCGTCCCCGAAAACATGGTGACCGAACAACTCACCGCCCTGGCGGAGGATCTTCCGCCAGCGGCGCTCAAGACCGGCATGCTGGCCGAAGCTGCCCTGGTCCGGCTGGTAGCGCGCGCCATCCGGGAAAACGGTTGGGGACCGCTCGTGGTCGATCCGGTCATGGTGGCCACCTCGGGAGCCCGGCTCCTCAGCACCGAGGCCGAAGAGGTGGTGCGAGAGGATCTGCTTCCGCTCGCCGCACTGGTTACCCCGAACCTGGATGAGGCCGCCATCCTGACCGGCCGCGTGGTGCACGACGGACCAACTATGGAACGGGCCGGCACGACCCTGTTGCGGTTCGGCGCCGGCGCCGCCCTCATCAAGGGAGGGCACCTCAGTGGGCCGGTGCTGACCGACGTCCTGGTGACGCCATCCGGGATTCGCCACTTCAGCCGGCCCCGGATCGATAGCACGTCGGTGCACGGCACCGGGTGTACCCTGTCAGCGGCGATCACTGCGGGGCTCGCGCTGGGCCGGCCGCTGGAGCGTGCGGTGGAGGACGGGCTGGACTTCGTCCATCGCGCAATCGCGGCGGCACCCGGACTGGGCAGCGGACACGGTCCGCTCAATCACACCGTCCCCGCTCCTAAAGCTTCGCAATAATCCCTTCGACCAGTCCTGCCAGCTGACCCCCGACCCGGCGAGCCGCCTCCATCACTTCGATATGATCGAGCTTCTGCGGCAGAATCCCGGCGGCCGCGTTACTGACCACGGAGATTCCCAGGCAGCGAAGCCCCCGGGCCCGTGCAGTGATGACTTCCAGCACGGTAGACATCCCCACGGCGTCGGCACCCAGCCGCTCCAGCATCCGGATCTCTGCCGGGGTCTCGTAGCTAGGACCAAGAAGCTGGACGTAAACCCCATCCTGCAGAGCGAGGTGTTGCTCCCGGGCCGCCTCGTGCGCCAGGTCGCGAAGCGACCGATCGTAGGGCTCGGACATGTCGGGGAACCGCTCCTCACCGGGCAGCACCGGTCCGATGAGCGGGTTCCGAAAAGTCAGGTTGATATGGTCGTTGATCAGCATCAGGGCGCCCGAGGTCAAGCTTCGGCGGATTCCCCCGGCGGCATTAGTGAGGATCAGGGTCTTGATACCCAATGTGGCGAAGACCCGGGTGGGGAAGGCAGTAACGCTCGCCTGGTGCCCTTCATAGAGATGAAAGCGCCCGCTCTGGACCAGGACCTCCTTGCCTGCCAGCTTGCCGACGACCAATTCGCCGCCGTGTCCGATCACGGTGGTCTCGGGAAATCCCGGGATGTCTCCGTAGGGAATTCTGACAGCTTCGCTTATCCGGTCGGCAAGAGAGCCGAGCCCCGAGCCGAGCACCACCGCCACCTTGGGCCGATGTGAGCCAGTTCTCGCGCGTATTGCTGCCGCCGCTGCTTCGATCTCCTGGGCCAAATCAGTCTCCGCCTTGTCGGGCTGTATTTTGCGACTGCCGTAGGGCTCCTCCGGGCGCTGCAGCACTCGACGGTCGGAGCCCGGGAGATCGGAACAAATTCAGGAATCCAAATGCGACCCGGTCTCCTCCCCTCGTGCTGACGCGCCCTGCGGACCCCCACGCCAGTCGCTGCCACTTTCGATTCACACTAATAGATCGTCACGGTCCGCTCCCCTTATTCCCACCGGCGCTGGAGCCTGCGCCGAAGGGGCGCGACAGCACGAGGGGAGGAGACCGGGGCTGCCGCGGTGAGTCTCCGGCGGTGAGGAGTCCCCCGGGCTCCGACCGTCGAG
>JBJMPB010000406.1:0-3293 GCA_045803455.1 Gemmatimonadales bacterium
GTGGGCCTGTATACCTCACCGCATCTCATCTCGTTCCGAGAGCGAATTCAGGTCGATGGTGTTCCCATCTCGGAAGAAGCGGTGGCCATGTGGACCGGCCGGCTGTTGTCGCCCATTCTGGAACGGAAGGCCACGTTCTTCGAGGCCACGACGGCTCTGGCCTTCGCTGACTTTGCGGCCCGTGGAGTCGAGATCGCGGTAGTGGAGGTCGGGCTCGGCGGAAGACTCGATAGCACCAACGTGGTGCGCCCTCTGGTGAGCGGAGTAACCAAGATTGCCCGCGACCACATGAAGTATCTGGGCGATAGTCTCGAGCTCATTGCCTGCGAGAAGGCAGGGATTGCCAAGCCCGGCGTGCCTTTCGTCATCGGCGAGGCCGATCCGGCACTGGTTCAGGTGCTGCGGCGTGAGGCAATTCGGGCCTGCGCCCGGGCGCAGACCGAGGACAATCGAGGCCGAGCCGATGTTCGAGTGCTCCCTGCAGAGTACGAATGGCCGGGCCCGCTCAGCCTGGCCGGACCTCATCAGCGGAGGAATGCGGCGGTAGCGCACGGCATCCTGTCAGCGATCCCCGCGCCCTACCGTCCCACGCAGGAGCAGTTGGAGCGGGCCTTCGGCTCGACCCGGGTCTCGGGCAGGCTCGACCGCCGAGGCCGCTGGCTCTTCGATGTCGCTCATAACCCGGACGGCATGCGGTCGCTGGTGAGGGCACTCCAAACAATCCGACCCCCCCGGCCGGTGCACGCGCTGGTCTCGATTCTGGGCGACAAGGAATGGCCGGAGATGCTGGTGCAGCTCGACCAGGTCATCGATCGAGGGTATCTCACGATTGCGCCGACCGCGGCAGCGCGCGGGTGGGACATCGAGTGGCTGCGTCGCTGGCTGCGCGACCCGGCGAGGCCCCCGGCACACGCGGAGTGGACCCTGGTGCCCGATTTCCGTGAAGCGATCGCGCGGGTGCAGGAAGGTGCTGGAACCGCCCTGGTGACCGGCTCCTTCCACACTGTTGGCGACGTCATGCAGGCTCTGGGAATGGATGTTTCAGTAGCGTGAGCGCCGGCCGCTTACCGCTCACCGCTTACCGTTTTATACTCCCCCCATGAAAACCAAGGCCCTGCCGGGCTTTCGTGATTTTTATCCCTCCGATCTCGCGCTCCGGTCCCACATCTTCAATACCTGGCGAACGGTTGCCACCCGCTACGGGTTTGAGGAGTACGATGGACCGCCGCTGGAGCCTCTGGATCTCTATACCACCAAGAGTGGCGAGGAGATCGTGGGGCAGCTGTACAACTTCACCGATAAGGGCGACCGCGCGGTTGCCCTCAGGCCGGAGATGACCCCTACCCTGGCGCGGATGGTCGCGGGCCGGGCCGGTGAGCTGCGCAAGCCCATCCGCTGGTTCTCCATTCCCCAGCTGTTCCGCTATGAGCGGCAGCAACGGGGGCGGCTTCGAGAGCACTTCCAGCTCAACTGCGATCTGATCGGCGAGTCGGGGCCGCTGGCCGACGCGGAGATCGTCGCGCTGGCCATCGACTGCATGCGGGCCTTCGGGTTGGGGCCGGGCGACGTACGGGTGCGTTTGTCCGACCGGCGGGTTCTTACGGCGCTACTTCGGCAACGTGGCGTCCCTGCGGAGAGCTTGCTCAAGGCATTCGGGTTCATCGACAAGGTGGAGCGTCTTCGCGGGGACGAAATTGAAAGTTTTTCCGTCGACTATCACCAGGCTCTTCTCCCCGCGACAGTGTATGACCTACTGGATATAGCGAAGATCCGCGGGTGGGACCAGCTGCAGAAGGAGCTCGAGAACTCGGCCGAATCCTCGAAGACTGCGGAGCCCCTCCGTGAGGTCTATCAAGCTCTGACTAACATGGGTTTGGCCGAATTTCTTGAGGTAGACCTCTCCATCATCCGGGGGCTGGCCTACTATACCGGAGTAGTCTTCGAGCTGTTCGATGCCGGACGAACGTTGCGGGCCATCTGCGGCGGCGGCCGGTATGACAACCTGCTGAAGGAGCTGGGTGGCGTCGATCTGCCGGCCCTGGGCTTCGGAATGGGGGACGTGGTGCTGGGCGAGCTGCTGAAGGATCGCGGGCTCGCTCCGGCCAATAGTGTCGGGATCGATGTATTCGTTGCATTCATCAGCAAAGAGGATTTGGCGCACGTGCTTGCCCTGGCTCATCAAATGCGAGATCAAGGGCTTCGGGTCGAATACGCGCTCGGTCCCCAGGCGCTCGGCAAACAGCTGAAGCTGGCCGATGCCCGGCAGGCCGCGCTTGCGGTAGTGGTTGGACCGGATGAACGGGCCCGGGGCCAGGTAGTGCTTAGAGATCTGAGGAATGGAACTCAGGAAACGATGAGCCAGACAACGCTGATCGACGCGATCAAAGGGCGAATGAATGGCTGATAGCAAGGCCCTCACCACCCGCGCCGCCGACTTCAGCGCCTGGTACAACGAGGTCATTGCCCGGGCCGAGCTGGCCGACTACAGCCCGGTGCGGGGGTGCATGGTCATCCGCCCCAACGGTTACGCCATCTGGGAGCAGATGCAGCGCGCGCTGGACCAGATGTTCAAGGACACCGGGCACCAGAACGCCTACTTCCCGCTCTTCATTCCCCAGAGCTTCCTGAGCCGGGAGGCGGAGCACGTCCAGGGGTTCGCCCCCGAGACCGCCGTGGTCACCCACGGCGGCGGCAAGGAGCTGGAAGAGCCGCTGGTGGTCCGGCCGACCTCGGAGACCATCATCTACTCGATGTACGCCAAGTGGATCCAGAGCTACCGCGACCTGCCGCTGCTGATCAACCAGTGGGCCAACGTGGTCCGCTGGGAGATGCGCACCCGGCTCTTTCTCCGGACCACTGAATTCCTCTGGCAGGAGGGCCACACGGCTCATGCCACGGAGGCGGAGGCGGAGGCGGAGACCCGGCAGATGCTCGGTGTCTACCGCCGGTTCATGGAGGAGTGGATGGCGATGCCAGTGGTGACCGGCCGGAAGACCGACAGCGAGCGGTTCGCCGGGGCGCTCCGGACCTACAGCTGCGAAGCGCTGATGCAGGACAACAAGGCGCTCCAGGCGGGCACCAGCCACAACCTCGGCCAGAACTTCGCCCGGGCATTCGAGGTGACGTTCCAGACGGCCACCGGCGAGCTGGACCACGTCTGGAACACCTCCTGGGGCGTGTCGACTCGCCTGGTTGGCGCCCTCATCATGACGCACGGCGACGACGGGGGGCTGGTGTGCCCGCCGCGGCTCGCGCAATACCAGGTCGTGATCGTCCCCATCCACCGGACCGAC
>JBJMPB010000598.1:0-3019 GCA_045803455.1 Gemmatimonadales bacterium
GGCAGGCGAAATATCAGGAGCCAGCCGGACTCGGCACCACAGCCCTGCCGACGCTGCCCAAGGGCTGGTGCTGGACAACAATTCAAGCTGTTGCATTTGTAACAAAGCTCGCAGGCTTTGAGTACACGAAGTATGTTAAGTATTTTTACTGTGCGAGTTTATCGTGGCCAGCGGGGGAGGCCCTGGCTAGCGTAACCTTCAGGCCGGCCCTGAGGGAGTGTGCTCATGTCTACCATCTTGGAACACCCTGACGCTCAGGCCCTGCTGGAACAGACCGAGGTCTCGCCTGCCGACGTCCGCAGTTGTGGCCGGCAGCTCACCCTGTTCCTGCAGCGCTACCTGCCCCGGTTCTCCCGCGACGAGCAGCGGCAGCACGCCGACACCATCCTGCGCGGCAAGCTCACCGGCCTGCAACGCAAGACCACCGAGCCCATCGCCACGCAGGCCGGCCAGAAGCGTCGGCCCCTGCAACACTTCGTCGGTGCCGGCCAGTGGGACGACGCCGCCGTCCTCAAGGAACTGCGCCGCCACGCCCGCGAGCAACTGGCCGACCCCCCTGCCGTGCTCAGCCTGGACAACCACGGCGTGCCCAAGCAGGGCCACGACTCCTGCGGCGTGGCCCGCCAGTGGTGCGGCCGCCTGGGCAAGGTCGAGAACTGCCAGGTCGGCTACTTCCTCGCCTACGCCGCCCCGCGTGGCAAGGCCCTGATCGACTGCCGCCTGTACCTGCCCGAGGATCGGGCCGCCGACAACAAGCACCGCCAGAAGACGTACGTCCCCAAGGGCGTCCCCTTCCAGGAGGGCTGGCGCCTCGGCCTGGACTTGGTCCGCACCAGCGGGCGCGAGCTGCCGCACGGCTGGGTGACCGGCGACGACGAGTTCGGCCGGGCCCGTGCGTTGCGCTCCGCGCTGCGTCGGGACGGGGAGCGTTACGTGCTGGACCTGCCCAGCAACACGCTGGTACGTGACCTGAGCGGGCGGCGGCCGCCGGCGCGGCCGGGGGGCCCGGAGCGCCGGCCGCTGTTGGAGCGGGCGGATGCCTGGGTGCAGCGGCAGCCGAAGGGACGCTGGCGCACGTTCCCGGTGCGCGCCGGGGAGAAGGGCCCGCGGGTGGTCAAGGCCGTGCAGCAGTGGGTGCAGACCAAGGACGAGGACGGCTGCGTCGGGCCCCGGGAGCGGCTGGTGGTGATCAAGAGTTGTGAGAAGAAGCCCAGGACGTGGTACACGCTGAGTAACGCGCCCAAGGAGGTGCCGCTGGCCCGGGTGGTGGCGGCGCGCGGGGCGCATCACGGGGTGGAGGAGCTGTTCGAGGAGGGCAACCAAGAGGTGGGCCTGAACCACTACGAGGGGCGCTCGTGGGTGGGCTGGCAGCACCACATGACCCTCACGCTGCTGGCGCTGTGGTTCTTGCAACTGCAAAGACTGCGGCTGGGGGAAAAAAAATCTGCCGATCACGGTGGCGCAGGTGCGGGCGATCTGCACGGCGCTGCTGGGGAAGCGGCCGCCGAGCGCGGCCGCGATTGCGGAGCAGGTGAGCGCGACGCTGCGGCGTAACGAGGAGTCACGCATCTACCACTGGTACACGCGGACGGGGAAGTTCCCGCCGCCGCGACCACGCCCGGGCCCGCCTCCCCGAGCCGCTCCCACGGGCGCCTCAGGAAAATAATCTCGCACAGTAAAAGTATGGAGGCCCCAGCCACCCAAGTCTTTAGAAAGCGCTCTTCCGTTTTAAGGTGCAAACCCCGGATTTTTTCGGCTTTCCCGTTGCTTCGGCTTGCTAGGTTTACAGTAGGGAGGCCTGCCTGGTCCGGGCATCCGTTTTGGGCTTCGCGCACCTCGGGAGGGCCCTCATGGCTACCGTTACCATCGACATCGATCTGCCGCCCGGCGTGACCGTCACGGGCTATCAGCGACACGGCGACGGCCACGGCTTTGAAGTCTCCTGGCCCTTGCCCGCGCGCTGTTGCTGTGACCGCTGTGGCCACGAAGACAGCGCTTCCCTTGAGTTTACGAACCGAGTCCAGGTCGTTCGCGACCTGGACCTCTGGGGCCAACCGAGCTTCTGGATCTATCCGCCGGCCTACCACCGTTGCCCCTGGTGTCATCACCGGCAGTGGCTGATCCCGCCCTTTAAGCGCAAGGACACCAGCTACACCTACCGCTTCGAGCAGCAGGTGCTCCGGCTGTTGATCGGCAGCAACGAAGAGGAAGTGGCGCGGCGGCTGGGCATCTCCGCCGAGACGGTCGACCGGATCGTCCGCCACCAGTTGGCCGACGCCAAGGACAAGGAGGTCGACCCGCAGCGGGTGCTTACCGACCTGGGCATCGATGAACTGAGCCTGAAGAAGCGGCACACGTTGTACGCCACGATCCTGACGGACCTGACCAACCCCCAGCAACCGGAAGTGCTGGCCGTGGCCCAAGGCAAGGACGAGGCCGCAGCCCGGCAATGCCTGGAAAAGCTGGCCGCGCCGCAACGGCAGGGGGTGCAGACCTACCGGGCGGACATGGCGGTCCCGTTTCACAACGTCTGCCGGGAACTGTTGCCCAGGGCCAAGCCGGTGGTGGACCGCTTCCCCGTCGCTCAGAAGTTCAACGAGGCGATCGACGGCCAGCGGAAAAAAAATCACGCGGGCGTACCAGGCGAAGCTGTCGAAGGCTCAGCGGAAGGAGTTTCGCGCCCTGCTGGGGGAGTTCCGTCGCGACCCCTCGGATCTCACCCCAGAGCAGCAGCAGGCGTTGGAGGAGTTATTCCAGAAACTGCCCCGGTTGCGGACGCGGTACGAACTGCGGCGGCGCTTCCAGAAGATCTTTGACACGACCCAGGATCGGCACAAGGCCCATCGGGCGCTGATCCGTCTGTTTGTGGACATGGTGGACGACTTCCCCGACCTGAACGCGTTCGTGGGGACCTTCGAGACGTGGCAAGAGGAGATCCTGAACTACTTCGAGGCCCGACAAACCAGCGCGACGGTGGAAGGGCTGAACAACAAAGCGCGGGTGATCTTGAAGCGCTGCT